>JAGNNA010000006.1:0-32300 GCA_017990895.1 Reyranella sp. | reverse complement strand
CCACGCCGGCCTTTGCCGCAGCGCCAGCGAGCCGTGCATCGGTGCCTGGCGCGCCGATCCTCCAGGCGAGCGCGGCAACGCGAGCGCCGGCGACCAGCGGAAAGAGTCCATGACGCTTGAGGTCGATGCGTCCGTTTTCGGTGCGCAATCGATTGAACCAGCCGAAGGCACCGCTGGCGTCGCCGCCGGTCTCGGCGAGCAGGCGGAGAAACAGCGGCGATCGGGAAGCTGCGGCCATCGCGTGTCCACGCAGCTCGGCAGCGAGGCGCCGTTCGCCCGCGACCGGAACGAAGTCGTAGAAGATGTCGACGTTGAGAAGCGCATCTGGCTGTGGCTTGTCGACCCATTGATCGACCCTTTCTCGCCAGGTGGCGGGCGTGCCACGGAAGGCTGCATTTCGTGCCATCACCCCGCCGGCACAGAGCGGTATGCCGGCCGTCGCCAGCATCTCATTGAGACGGTCGGCGAACGTCCCGAACCACGGACCGTGCTCGTCTCCCTCGTGGATCAACGCATTGTCCTGGTCGGCCGCGAGCAGGGATTCTCCTCTGCCCGCCGAGCCCAGCACCAGCAGGCACCAGGGCGCTGGCGCCGGTGTAGGCATGCTGGCTGCCGCGAGGGCCGCCGCGCGGGCCGTGAGATCGCACACGATGCCGGAGACCACGGCAGACACCTGCACGGCCGGCACCTCCTCGACACGCAGAGCGGCGGCAAGGGACGACAGCTTACCATGCGCCTCGCGTAGCGCGTCCGTTTCGGTCGCCTGCTCGATCTCGTCGCCCAGAGTAAGTGCCAGCGTCGCGCGCTGCTTCAGCAGCGCTCCGGCCGTCAGCATCCCCACGGCGCGGCCGTCGTCGTCGACCACCGCAAGATGCCGGACGCCGTGGCGTGACATCCGGCCGATCGCTCGGTAGGCCAGTGCGCCGGAGCCGACCGTGTGGACAGGGCGACTCATGACCTCGCCGAACGGGCGCGACAGCAGTGCCGAATCCGTAGCGACGATGTGCAGAATGTCGCGTTCGGTCAGGATTCCGCTGGGGCGGCCCTGATGGTCGACGGCGACGACGGAGCTGATCCGCCGCCTGCTCATGAGGCGCGATACCTCGGCAACGGTCGCCTCCGGCAGGGCTGAGACCAGTGGCGTCGACATTAGCTGGGCCACGCGGTGGCGATAGGGAAAGCTGTCGATTCTGCGCAGCGAGTCGGTGCGCATGGCGTCAGGCAAGCGGCCCGCGCTGCAGGCCGACCGCACCACCCAGCGTGGCACGCTGCCGGCTGCGCAGCCGGTGGGCGATCGCGACGAAGAGATCGGCCGCCATCAGGGCGTCGCCGGCGGCCGTATGCCGTTCGCCGCGTGGTCTTGCCCCGAGGCACGCCAACAGATCGACGAGATCCAGACGGTCGACCGGCAACCCGAGTCCGGCTGCCATTGCAGCAGTATCGAGGCTTGCCGGCTCATGCCACGGCCGGCCGATCCGGCGCGCTTCGGCCGCGAGAATCGCGAGATCGAAACCGATGTGGTGGCCGACCACGATGCGATCGGCCAGCGCCCCCGTCAACTCATCCCAGACATCGGCGATCGACGGCGCGCCGGCCACACGCCGGGCGTCGATTCCGTGAATGGCCGTCGCGCCGGCAGGGATGGGAACTCGCGGGTCCACGAGAAGGTCGAGTTTCGGGCGCGGCTCGACGTCGAGGCCTTTTGCTATGCTGATGACGGCGAAGGACACGATGCGGGCGGACCTGACTTCCAGTCCGGTGGTTTCGCTGTCGATGGCGACCATCTCGATTGCCTCGAGCGGCATATGGGCCGGTGTTCGCGGCCGCTGACGTCTCCGCCCGGTGGCGAGGAAGCGATCGAAGATGTCCGCGATGATCATGCCGCGGGACCCAGCGCCTTCCGCAACGCATCGGCGTCGAGGCGGCGAGGCAGGCGATCGTTGAAGGAGATCAAGCCGAAGGTCACGGCCGCGGCCAGGACCTGGCGTTCCTCCTCGGCGTTCTTCGAGCGGGCCGGCACGTGCTCGTGGATCATGATGCCGGTCCGGTGCCCCATCGCCTTGAAGTCGAGCCGGTGGTCGGACGGAATGCCGGCGAAGCGGCTGAGCAGGGCCGCATGGCGATCGCTCCAGCCTTCGGGACGGTGGACCGGGGCGGGGTATTCGCCCAGCGCGTCGGCGTAGACGCGAACCAGGGCCGGATCGAGGTCGATGCCCCCGTCGAGAAAGGACCGCACGACAAAGGTCATGTCGGCGGCAATCGCGGCGAAGGCTTCCCATCGGCAGACCGCGAAGGCGTCGTTGAAGGCGGGATCGCCGAAGGCTGACTGGCCGAACCAGGCGAGCGTGTTGCGCGAGAATTCGTAGGTGGACCGTTGCGCGACGTAGGACGCCTCGCCGCTGACGAAGCGCGTCAATTGAACGCGCGAGCGGATCCGCGTTGGAAATAGGTAGCTCTTGAGCCCTGTCAGCATCCTGCGTCTCGTCGGCTGCGCCGCCTGTGAATGGATATTCGACTAAGGTAGGGGGTCTCCCTGCACTGACAGTGAATCACACTTGATGTACATTCACACAGTCTGAGTAAACGAGACGCAAGAAACAAGGCGCCCGAACAACCGGGCGATGGGGAGTAAGCGTACGGTCGGGGAAAACCCCAACTCATCGCAGCGGTGATGGTTCAGCGGCGCCTCCAACGTGTCCTTGGAGGAACGAGCGCATGGCGGAAAGCAGACTGACGGCCTCGCAACAGGCCGCCTATTGGGAAAAGACGCGGGGGCTGATGCTGGTCATCCTCGCCGCGTGGTTCTTCTTCAGCTTCGTGATCCATTTCTGGGCGCCGCAGCTCAACCAGATCCGAATCATCGGATTCCCGCTGGGCTACTACATGGCGGCCCAGGGCTCGCTGGTCGCCTTCGTCCTGATGTGCGTCTGGAACGCCAAGGCGCAGGACAGGATCGATCGCGAATTCGGCGTCCAGGACGAGTGACGGGGGAACGACCATGGCTGCCATCCAGGGCGGGTTTCTCGCCAATCTCGGGCGCATCTACGCCCTCTACACGGGTACCTTCATCGGGTTCACGATCTTCATCGGCCTGCTCGAACTGCTGGGCGTGCCGAACCGGATTCTCGGCTATCTCTTCATCTTCCTGACCCTCGGCGTCTACGCGCTGATCGGCTGGCTGGCGAGGACCGCCGAGGTCAACGAATACTACGTCGCCGGCCGGGCCGTTCCCGCCTTCTACAACGGCATGGCCACGGGTGCGGACTGGATGAGCGCCGCCTCGTTCATCGGCATGGCGGGTTCGCTCTACTTCGGCGGCTATGGCGGCCTCGCCTTCGTGCTGGGCTGGACCGGCGGCTACGTGCTGGTCTCGATCCTGATGGCGCCGTACCTGCGCAAGTTCGGGCAGTTCACCGTGCCGGACTTCTTCAGTGCGCGCTACGGCGGCAACGTCGCGCGCGCCCTGGCGGTCGTGGTGCTGATCACCGCCTCCTTCACCTATGTCGTGGCGCAGATCGTCGGCGTCGGCATCATCACCGCACGCTTCCTCGACATCCCGTTCCAGGTCGCCTGCTTCGTCGGCCTCCTCGGCATCCTGCTCTGCTCGATGCTGGGCGGCATGAAGGCGGTGACCTGGACGCAGGTGGCCCAGTACATCATCCTGATCATCGCCTACCTGATCCCGGTCGTCGTGCTGTCGGCCAAGGTCACGGGCGTCCCGATCCCGCAGATCATGTACGGCCAGGCGCTCGAGAAGATCGAGGGGCTGGAGAAGACCTTGGGCGTGGCGCAGCCTTACGCCTCGGCCTTCAGCGACGCCAAGGGCGCCTACAGCCCGACGGCGATGTGGAACTTCTTCGCGCTGATCCTCTGCCTGATGGTCGGCACGGCGTCGCTGCCGCACATCCTGATGCGCTACTTCACCACGCCGTCCGTCAAGCAGGCGCGCGACTCGGTGGCGTGGTCGCTGTTCTTCATCTTCCTGCTCTACTTCACGGCGCCGGCCTACGCGGCCTTCGCCAAGCTGGAAGTGTACCAGCACGTGATCGGACAGCCGATCGCCAGCCTGCCGGCCTGGGTCTCGTCCTGGGGTAGCATCGGCCTCGTCGGTGCCTGCGACGGCGCCAACGCCGCCCAGACCTTCGCGCTCTGCAAGGGCGTCACCGGCAACGGAGACGGCATCCTGCAGCTCTCGGAGTTCCGCCTGCATACCGACGCCGTCGTGCTGGCGACGCCGGAGATCGCCGGCCTGCCCTATGTGATCTCGGGGCTGGTCGCGGCGGGCGGCCTCGCCGCCGCGCTCTCGACCGCGGACGGTCTGCTGCTCGCGATCGCCAACGCGCTCAGCCACGACATCTACTACAAGATGATCGACCCCAATGCCGACACCAAGCGCCGCCTGGTCATCAGCCGGGTCCTGCTCGGCCTGGTGGCTCTGGTCGCCGCCTACGTGGCCGGCACCTTGGGCGCGGACATCCTGTTCCTGGTGTCCTGGGCCTTCTCTATGGCGGCGGCCGGCCTGTTCGCGGGCCTGGTGCTCGGCATCTGGTGGAAGAGGGCGGGCGATGCGGCCGGCGTCTGGGGCATCATCGTCGGCTTCGGCCTCTGCATGTTCTTCCTGATTGCGACCGAGTTCTACGGGCCGTGGGTCAAGCAGAGCCTGAGCTGGATGGGCGACATCAACATCGTGAAGATCCGCGGCCGCGAGGTCGCGTACATCTGGGGCATCAACAACATCTCGGTCGGCATCTTCGGCATCCCGGCGGCGTTCATCGCGATGCTGGTCGCCGGCTGGGTGACCAAGCCCGCCTCGGCCGAAATGCAGGACTTCATCGACTCGATCCGCGTGCCGGCGGGATCGGTGCGCAATGCCGAAGCGGCCCATTGACGGCCGCCTCGATCCAATGAGAGGGAGGGCGGGGCGCAAGCCTCGCCCTTTCCATTTGCAGACATGAACCAACCCGACTTCTTCTGGGGCTACCTGCCCTTCTGGATCGTGAACTACGGGCTGTCGCTCGTGGCCTGGGCCTGCATCGGGCGCTGGATGCTGTCGTTTTTCGTTCCGGCGCTGCAGCCTGGGAACTACATCTGGCGGTCGTTCGTCTGGCTCACCGGCTGGGCCATCGCCGCGGTCGGTTTCGTCACGCCAGCCTCGCTGGGGCGACGCTGGCTGCCCCTCATCACCGCGTTCTGGCTGTTCTGGCTGCGCACCGGCTTCTACTTCGCCATGGCGTCGGCCGGCCTGACACCGAGCCTTGCAGGGGGAGGGTGAGATGCTGCGCCATCAGGTCTTCGCCCTCGTGCTGGGCCTCGCCGTCTTCAACGGCATCTTCTCGCCCCTGGTCCATCTCGTCGCAGTCTACAGCCTCATCTGGGCGCCGCCCTGGCTGCCGAGCGATCCGAGCGTGGTCTTCTATTTTGCGAGCCTGATCGTGGCGACGACGACGCTCCTCGTATCGGGCGTGCCGGCGGCCCTGATCGAGCGCGCCGTCCCCGCCTCGCGTGAAGCGCCCGGCCCGAACTGGGTGTGGGCCCTGGTCGCACTCGTGCTCTGCTTTCCCGCCCTGGTCCGCGTCTTGCTCATCTCAGGTGCTGTGAAATAGTCTGGGTCCGAGGTCGGCATGGACAGGATCGAATATCTCGCGGATGTCATCGTGCGTCGCGGCTGCGGCTTCGCGTTGCTGGCGATCTGCATGGTCATGCTCGGCCTGTCGTACGATCTGCTGCTTTGCCTGAAGTCCGGCGCGATCCTCGAGGCGTTGCACGGATCGGTGCTCGGTCTGTTCGCCTACAACGCGCCCAGGTGGAACCACAAGTCGACCGAACTCTGGGTGCTCCTCAACAAGGGTGCCGACCTCCCGCCGAACTATCCTCCCGAGCAGCTGCTCGAGGTTCTGCGCAAGACCCATCTCCGTTACGCGGAGATGGCGGGCGTGGTCACACTGGCGCTGTGCATCGGCGCTGCGATCGTCTGGCTGGTCCGCGGCTGACGTTGCACAACATCTGACATTTCGCAGGGGGCGTTCGACTTTGGTCGTGCGTGACCTTCGTCGAATTGCACGTGCACCGCAGCAAGCACTAAACGCGACCCTAAGCAATCGAACTCAATGCGATTGTCATAAGGGAGAAACGCACATGGCCGTAGCAGGCACAGCAGACGACCATTCGCGTCCGATGACGCGAGAGGAGAGGAAGGTGATCATCGCCTCCTCGGTCGGCACCATCTTCGAATGGTATGATTTCTATCTCGCGGGTTCGCTCGCCGCGAACATCGCGGCGAACTTCTTCGCCGGCGTCAATCCGACGGCCGCCTTCATCTTCACCCTGCTGGGCTTCGCCGCCGGCTTCGCGGTCCGTCCGTTCGGCGCGCTGTTCTTCGGCAGCCTAGGCGACCTGATCGGCCGCAAGTACACCTTCCTCGTCACGATGACCCTGATGGGCATTGCGACCTTCGTGGTCGGCCTGCTGCCCGGTTACGCCTCGATCGGCATCGCGGCACCCATCCTGTTCATCGCCTGCCGTCTGCTGCAGGGTCTCGCCCTCGGCGGCGAGTATGGCGGTGCGGCGACCTACGTCGCCGAACATTCGCCGCAGGGTCGTCGCGGCTTCTACACCTCGTGGATCCAGACGACCGCGACCGTCGGCCTGTTCCTCTCGCTGCTGGTCATTCTGGCGTTGCGCCTGTCGCTGACACCCGAGCAGTTCGCAGCCTGGGGCTGGCGCGTGCCGTTCCTCGTCTCGATCCTGCTGCTGGCTGTCTCGATCTGGATCCGCCTGCAGCTCCAGGAGTCGCCGGCGTTCCAGCGCATGAAGGCAGAAGGCAAGGGCTCCAAGACGCCGCTGCGCGAGGCGTTCGGCGTCTGGAAGAATGCCAAGATCGCGCTCATCGCCCTGTTCGGCGGCACCGCCGGCCAGGCGGCGGTCTGGTACACCGGCCAGTTCTACGCCCTGTTCTTCCTGACCCAGACGCTGAAGCTCGACGGCACGACCTCGAACATCGTGATCGCCGTGGCCCTGGCCATCGGCACGCCGTTCTTCATCTTCTTCGGCTGGCTGTCCGACAAGATCGGCCGCAAGCCGATCATCCTGGCGGGCTGCGCGCTCGCCATGGTGACCTACTTCCCGCTGTTCCACGCGCTCACCAACGCGGTGAACCCGGCGCTCAACGCGGCGATCGAGAAGTCGCCGGTCACCGTGATCGCCGATCCGAACGAGTGCTCGTTCCAGTTCAACCCGACCGGCACCGCCTCGTTCACCAGCTCGTGCGACATCGCCAAGTCGTTCCTCGCGCGCAACTCGGTGAACTACGGCAACCAGGCGGCTCCGGCCGGCACGCCGGCGCAGATCAAGATCGGCGACAAGGTCGTCACCTCCTTCGACAAGGCGAAGGCGGGAGCCGAGGGCGCCGCCAAGGAGCGTGCGTTCAACACCGAGGCCACCGCCGCCATCCGCGCCGCCGGCTATCCCGCCACGGCGGACCCGAAGCAGGTCAACATGACGATGGTCATCGTCATCCTGACGATCCTCGTCATCTACGTGACGATGGTCTACGGCCCGATCGCGGCCCTGCTGGTCGAGCTGTTCCCGACCCGCATCCGCTACTCCGGCATGTCGCTGCCGTACCATATCGGCAACGGCTGGTTCGGCGGCTTCCTGCCCCCGACGGCCTTCGCAATCGTGGCCGCGACCGGCAACATCTACTCCGGTCTCTGGTACCCGATCGTGGTGGCCGGCATGACCCTGGTGATCGGCCTGCTCTTCATGCCGGAGACCAAGGATCGCGACATCTACGCCGAGGACTGACGGGTCCTCTGCGACAAGAAAGGACCGGCGGCCCCCAAGGGCCGCTGGTTTCTTTTTAAGCCCGGCTTAGGTAAGAATCGCGGCATGAACCTCGACGCCATTGCCATCGGCAAGAACCCGCCCGAAGACGTGAACACCATCGTCGAAGTGCCGATCGGCGGCGAGCCGATCAAGTACGAGATGGACAAGAAGGCCGGCACCTTGGTGGTCGACCGGTTCCTCTACACGCCCATGCGCTATCCCGGGAATTACGGGTTCGTGCCGCATACCCTGTCTGACGACGGCGACCCGATCGACGTGCTGGTCGCCAATACGCGTCCCATCATCGCCGGCGCGGTGATCAACGTGCGGCCGATCGGCGTGCTGCGCATGGAGGACGATGGCGGCGGCGACGAGAAGATCATCGCCGTGCCGTCGCCCAAGCTGACGCAGCGCTACGTGCACGTGAAGAACTACACCGACCTGCCGGAGATCACGCGCCACCAGATCGAGCACTTCTTCATCCACTACAAGGACCTCGAACCCGGCAAGTGGGTGAAGCTGCTGGGCTGGGGCGACGTCGACGAAGCGAAGCGCCTCATCACCGAGGCGATCGAGCGAGCCAAGACGAAGCGCTGACGCCCGGGCGAGGCCGTAACCCTTGCCGTTCGCGGCGGTTTTCCTATATCCCACGCTGGAAAATCCATCGCAGGGGATTGAAGCGCAATGAACGGCGACGGTTCGGCGGCCCAGGGCGGCCCGGAGAAGCATCAGTTCCAGGCCGAGGTGGCCGAACTCCTCAACCTGATGATCCATTCGGTCTATTCCGAGACCGACGTCTTCCTGCGCGAGCTGGTGTCGAACGCCTCCGACGCCTGCGACAAGGTCCGCTACGAGGCCATCGCCCGGCCGGAGCTGCTGGCCGGCGACGAGCGGCTGGCGATCCGGATCAAGCCCGATGCGGGGGGCAAGACCCTGACCATCGCCGACAACGGCATTGGCATGGACCGCCAGGAGCTGATCGACAATCTCGGCACCCTGGCGCGCTCCGGAACCAAGGCCTTCCTGAAGGGGCTGAAGGACGCCAAGGACGGGCTCGGCCTGATCGGACAGTTCGGCGTGGGCTTCTACGCCGCCTTCATGGTGGCCGACCGCATCGAGGTGACCAGCCGTCGTGCCGGCTCGGCCGAGGCCTGGACCTGGACCTCCGCCAGCGGCGCCGGTTTCGAGGTGGCGTCCGCCACGCCGGAGCAGGCCGCGCGCGTCTCACGCGGCACGGAGATCGTGCTGCACCTCAAGGAAGACTCGGTGCGCTACGTCCAGCCCTACGAGCTGGAGCGCATCGTGCGCACCTATTCCGACCACGTGCTGTTCCCGATCGAGCTGATCGACGACAAGGGCGAGGCGCGCCAGATCAATGCCGCCAGCGCCCTGTGGCAGCGCTCGAAGTCCGAGGTCAAGCCGGAGGACTACACCCAGGCCTATCGCTCGCTCGCCATGGCCTTCGACGAGCCGGCGCTGACCCTGCACTACAAGGTCGAGGGGCGGCAGTCCTATGCGGTGCTGCTGTTCGTGCCGAGTACGCCGCCGTTCGATCTCACCGATCCCGCGCGCAAGGGGCGGGTGAAGCTCTATGTCCGCCGGGTCTACATCACCGACGACGCCGAGCTGCTGCCGGCCTATCTGCGCTTCGTGCGTGGCGTGGTCGATAGCGAAGACCTGCCGCTCAACCTGTCGCGCGAGATGCTGCAGAACAATCCGCAGGTCCGGCAGATCCGTTCGGGCCTCGTCGGCCGCGTCCTGTCGGAACTCGAAAGCACTGCCATCAAGGACGCCGAGACCTACGGCAAGATCTGGGAAACCTTCGGCCCAATCCTCAAGGAAGGCCTGTACGAGGACCAGGAGCGGCGCGCCCAGCTGCTCGGCCTCGCACGCTTCGCCTCGACCGCGGGCGACACGCCGCGCTCGATCAAGGACTACGTGGCCGACCTGAAGCCCAACCAGACGGAGATCTACTATCTCGTGGGCGACAGCCTCGACCGGCTGAAGTCCAATCCCAAGCTCGAAGCGGCGAAGGCGCGCGGCATCGAGGTGTTGCTGCTGACCGATCCGGTCGACGCCTTCTGGACGACCCTGCCGCAGGAGTTCGAGGGCAAGCCGCTCAAGTCGCTGAGCCAGGGCGAGGTCGATTTCGGCCTTATTCCGCTCTCCGATGAGAAGAAGCCCGAGGACGCCGGCGACAACGCCGTCGAGGACGATGCCGCCGTGCTGGAAGCGGCGAAGCAGGCACTCGGCGACAAGGTGGCGGACGTGAAGGCCTCGACGCGGCTCACCGATAGCGCCTCCTGCCTGGTGGCGAGCGCACAGGGCCGCGATCGGGAACTCGAGCGGCTGCTCGAGCGCCAGAATCGCGGGAGCGGCGCCAAGCCCATCCTCGAGCTCAACATGAAGCACGCGATGGTCCGTGCGCTGGGCACGGCGAAGAAGGAGGATCGCGGTCAGGACGTCGACGACCTCGCGAACCTGCTGCTCGACGAAGCCTGCATCCTGGACGGCGAGATTCCGTCCGATCCGGCTTCCTTTGCACGCCGTCTGAACGCCTACGTCGTGCGAGCTCTGGGCGCCTGAGCGGGGGCGAGCCGGCATGAGGCTCTTCGTTCCGGCGTGCAGTGGATCGGCGCCGATTGCACTTGTCCGCTAGCGCGACGTGTTCGAAGGCTTCCGTCACGGTCGACAAGAAATGACTCTGACGGAGGAAAGCAATGTCTAAGAACGGAATCATTCGGCGCCGCACATTCCTGGGCGCCGCTGCCGGAACGCTGGCCGCACCGGCAATTGCTCGCGCCCAGGCATGGCCGAGCAAGCCGGTGCGCGTGGTCAACGCCTACAGCGCCGGCGGAACGGCGGACGTCGTCTGCCGCATCTACTGCCAGGCGCTGGGCGAAAAGCTCGGCCAGAGCTTCACCGTCGACAACAAGCCGGGCGCGGCGGGCACCATCGCCGCGCAGATCGTGGCGCGCGCGCCGAACGACGGTTACACGATCCTCTACGATGCTACGGCGCAGTCGGTGAACCCGTCGCTGTTTGCAGGCAAGCTCCCCTATGACACGCAGCGCGAGCTGCTGCCGATCGCCCAGACGATGCAGACGCCGGTCACGCTGGTGCGCAACGCGCAGTTCCAAGCCAAGACCGTTCCCGAGCTGATCGCACTCGCCAAGAGCAAGCCTGGTTCGCTCGACTGCGCCTCGACGGGCATCGGCACGGTGCAGCATGTCTCGCTCGAGCTGCTGAACCAGAAGGCCGGGATCAAGATCAATCACGTGCCCTACAAGGAAATGGGCTCTGTCCGGAACGACCTGTTCGCCGGACGCATCCCGCTGCTGTTCAGCAACGTCCCCGGCACCGTGGCGCTGTTGAGTTCGAAGGACGTGACCTGCATGGCGCATACCGGTCCGAAGCCGGTCGAGGTGCTGCCGGGCGTGCCGGCGATCTCCGAGGTCATCCCGGGCTTCGAGACTTGGGAGTGGAACGGCCTGTTCGCGCCGGCCGGCACCGATGCCGCGCTGATCTCGCGCCTCAATACCGAGGTCAACGCCGTTATGAAGGTGGAGAGCGTGGCAAAGCGGCTGGCCGAGCTGGGAGCGCTGACTCAGGCCAACACCGTCGCCGAGTTCACGGCCTTCCGCGAGAAGCAGATCGCCTTCTTCGCCGACATGGTGAAGAGCGCCAACATTCGCATCGAATAGGGAAGCGAGCGATGGCCGAGAACGATCCGCTGCTGGGCCATGGCCGGCAGATCATCGTGCGCGAGGACTGGCTCGGGCTCACCGAGGAAGAGATCCTCGAACCCGGTCTGCCCATCGTCGATCCGCATCACCATCTCTGGGAGCGCGACGGCGGGCATTCCTACCTGCTGCCGCAGCTTCTCGCCGACACGGCGAGCGGCCACGACGTGCGAGCGACCGTCTTCGTGCAGTGTGGCGAGATGTACCGGGCCTCGGGACCGGAAGAGGAACGGTCGCTCGGCGAAACAGAGTTCGTGACCGGGGTCGCGGCGGTGAGTGCTAGCGGCCGTCATGGGCTGACACGCGCTTGCGCCGGCATCATCGGCATGGTCGACCTGACGCTGGGCGACAGGGTCGAACCATTGCTCGAAATGCATCGGGCGGCCGCCGGGGGCCGCTTCTGCGGCATCCGCAACCGCACCGCCTGGCATCCGTCGCCCGATGTCACGTCGAACCTGGTGATGAAGCCACCGGGGCCGCTCGAGCATCCGTCCTTTGCCGAGGGCGCCCGGAGGCTGGCGCAGCAGGGGCTGCCACTCGATGTTTGGGCCTATCACACGCAGCTCCCGCATGTCGTGAAGCTGGCGAAGGCCGTGCCGGAGCTGACGATCGTGGTCGACCATGTCGGCGGTCCGCTCGGCATCGGTCCCTTCCGAGGCAAGCAAGCCGAGGTCTACCCTGAATGGAAACAGCGCATGATGGAGCTTGCCGAGTTGCCCAACGTGCGGGTCAAGCTGGGGGGCCTCACCATGTTTGTGAACGGCTTCGACTTCCACAAGAAGCCGAAGCCGCCGGGTTCGGAGGAGTTGGCCAAGACCTGGGCACCCTATATCGAGCCCTGTATCGAGGCGTTCGGCGTCGACCGCTGCATGTTCGAGAGCAACTTCCCGGTCGACAAGGGCCAGTGCAGCTACGCGATCCTGTGGAACGCCTTCAAGCGGCTGACGGCGAAAGCCGGTGAGGCCGAGAAACAGTCGCTCTACAGCGGCACCGCAATGCGCACCTACGGCCTCGACCGCCTGCCCGCGGCCCTGGCGGTCGATTTCGGGACGAGGTAGCACCCGAACCACTGCCCATCAGTCGGCGGTGATCTTCGCAACCTCGATGATCCGCCGGTTGGTGTCGCTTTCCTTCTTCAGGCTCGCGACGATCTCCTCAGGTGTCAGCACGAGCGGCCGCAGGCCGATCGCGTTGAGCGACGCGATAGTGGACGCATCCGACAGGATTCCGGCGAAGATCTGGTTCAGCCGTGCCAGGACAGGCGCCGGGGTCCCCGCCGGCGCGACGGCAACGAAGCCGCTGCTCAGTTCCCAGTCGGCGATCCCGGCCTCGGCGATGCTGGGAACGCCGGGCAGGTCGTCCCGCAGGTCGTTCCCGGACACCGCCAGTCCGCGCAACTGTCCGGAACGGACGAGAGGCGCCGTGATGGGATCGATCATCAACTGGACGAGGCCGGCGGTCGCATCCTTGGCGGCGGCCGCGCTGCCGCGATAGGGAACATGCACCATGTCGATGTTCGTGCGAAGCTTCAGATATTCCCCGGCAAGGTGTCCGCCGGAGCCGTTGCCGGCCGAGCCGAAATTGAGCTTTCCGGGATTCTCCCTCGCGTAGCCGATCAACTCCTCCAGCGTCTTGACCGGTAGCGAGGGATGGATCGCGAACACCGAGCGGGACGTGCCGACATAGCCGACCGGGCTGAAGTCTCGGAACGGGTCGTATCCGGTTCTCATCAGCTGCGGTGCGACGGTCAGGTTGCCGGTGGAAGCATTGAGCAGCGTGAGGCCGTCGGGCTTCGACTTGGCGACGAACTCGGCGCCGATCGATCCGCCGCCGCCCGACTTGTTGTCGACGACGATGGTCTGGCCCAGTTTCTCGCCCAGCTTGCGCGCGACGATGCGACCGGAATTGTCGTTGGTGGCGCCCGGCGGAAAAGGAACGACGTAGGTGATGGGTCGTCCTGGATAGCTCTCGGCCCGCAGTTGGAACGGCAACGCCATCGTCGCGATTGCTGCGGCGCCGGCGGCGATAAAGTGGCGCCGCGTTGCTTTGCTGCCCGTCATACTCAACTCCTACGCTCGGTGAACTCACTACGTCCGGAACGACTGCGAACCGGTTGTTGTGAGGCAAGCGTGGCAGCGCATGCCGGTCTCATACATCGAATCTTCGCATCGATGATTGTGCGAAGAGCAGATCACTTCATTGCCAGCTTCGTTCGGAACGGAAGATTAATCTCCGGCGAGGCAGACGCGGTCTGCACCGCCTGTCGTGCTATAAGCGGACATGTCCGCCGACCCGCCTCAAACGACCGTTCCGCCCATACGCTTCGGCATATGGGCTCTCGTCCATGGCAGCCGTGCCGCGCTGCAGGATCCCGACGAACCTTACGACGCTTCGTGGACGCGCAACCGCGAGCTGGTGCTGGAAGCCGAAAGGCTGGGCTTCGATTCCACGCTGGTCGCCCAGCATACGATCAATCCGCACAAGCCCGATCTCGCACAGCTGGAGGCCTGGACTGCGTCGGCCGCGCTGGCGGCGCTGACCAGCCGGATCGAGATCATCACCGCCATCAAGCCGCTGCTCTACCATCCTGCGGTCCTGGCCAAGATGGCCTTGCAGATCGAGGAGATCAGCGGTGGTCGTTTTGCGATCAACGTCGTGAATGCGTGGAACAAGCTGGAGCTCGAACGCGCCGGCATCGCCTTTCCGGAACATGATGCACGGTACGCTTACGGCCGCGAATGGCTGAGCGTCGTGGAACCGCTGATGCGCGGCGAGAGCGTCCACTTCCAGGGCGAGCTGTTCCGCCTCGACGGCTACGCCTTGCGGCCGGCTGGGCTGTATCGCGCCCGGCCACGCATCTATGTCGGCGGTGAATCCGAGCCGGCGCGTGCACTGGTCGCGGACCAGGGCGATGTCTGGTTCATCAACGGCCAGCCGCTGGACGATGTGAAGGCCCTGATCGCCGACGTGGCGCGCCGCCCGCGGGCCGGTCAGCCGCTGCGTTTCGGCCTGTCGGCGTTCGTCATCGCGCGCGAGACCGATGACGAAGCGCAGGCCGCACTGCGCCACCTCGCGGCCCTGGCCGAGAAGGACGCGGCGTGGAAGGCGGTGAAGAAGGCCAACACCGATCCCGATTCGGTGATGGCCAGGACGCTGGCCAAGTTCCCGCGCGTCGGCAGCAACGGTGGCACGGGCGCGGGCCTGGTCGGCAGCTACGAAACGGTCGCGTCGCGGATCAGGGACTTCAACTGCGCCGGCATCGAAACCTTCATGCTCCAGTTCCAGCCCTTCGAAGCCGAAATGCGTCGCTTCGCAGAGCACATCATGCCGCGCGTACATTATGCCTGATTCGATCGTGATCCTTGGCGGCGGCTTCGCAGGAGCCGCAACCGCCATAAAACTCGTGGAAGCCGGATATCCGGCGGCGCAGGTGACGATCGTCGAGCCCCGAGCGGAGCTCGGGCGCGGCATTGCCTACGGCACGCCGGACCTCGACCACCTCGTCAACGGACCGGCACGGATGTTCAGCCTGTATCCAGGCGACCCCGGACATCTGTCGCGATGGCTGGCCAATCATCCGGACAGGCGGGGCTGGACGGGGCCGGCCGACGGAAACTTCGATGCAAGTTTTCCGCCTCGCTATCTGTACGGCGACTACGTGCAGTCGGAGCTGGCAAAGACCGGGGTGCGGCACGTGGTCGATCGTGCCGTGGACGTTGCGCCGGAAGGCGAGGTGGTGCTGGCCTCCGGGCGCCGACTTCCGGCCAGCAGAATCGTATTGGCGACGGGCCTGGTGCGAAACGAGTCGGGTTTTGCGATCTCCGGGTCAGTGCGCACGCAGGGGCGATACATCGGCGATCCGTGGGCGGCGAACGCCTATGACGCGGTCGAAGGTCCGGATGGCGACGTGGCGATAATCGGCAGCAGCCTCACGATGCTGGACATCGTGATCAGCCTCGAGAAGCGCGGGTTTCGCGGACGTTATTTCACTTTCTCGCGTCGCGGCCTGATCGCGCACTGTCGGCGCGAGGTCGAGGCCTGGCCGGCTTTCCTGCATCCGGAAAATCTTCCGAGCAGTGCGTTGACCCTGTTGCGGGACATCCAGCGGGAACGGCGCGCCATCATGTCGGCCGGCGAGGATTGGCAGCGGCTGGTCGTGAGTTTGCGTTCGTTCATCGAGCCGCTATGGGCCAACGCGTCCGACATCGAGCGTCGACGCTTCACCCGCCATCTCAGAACCTTCTGGGACCTGGCCTTCCATCGCGCCGTGCCCGATTCGATCGCGTGGCTCGACCGTGTTCGGGAGCAGGGACGGTTCTTCAATGTGGCGGGACGCGTACAGCGACTTGCGCCGTCTGCGGAGCCCGGTGTCGATGTGAGCTGGCGTCCGCGCGGCGAGGCTGAAAGCCAGAGTCGTCGCTTCGACTATGTCGTGAACGCCGCAGGTTATGAGGCGGATTGGCGGCGCTTGCCTGACACGCTGGCGCGCAATCTCGTCGCTAGAGGAGCGGTGAGGCCTCATCCGGTCGGATTCGGCATTGAGGCCGACGCCGCGACCGGCGCGGTGATCGGAAGCGATGGCCGGCCGTCGCGACATCTCTATGCCGTCGGCCACCCGCTGCGCGGCGCAGCCTGGGAGGCAAGCTCCGTCCTCGAGCAGATCGAAGGCGCGACGCGCGTCGCCCTTGCCGTGTCGGCGGAGAGGATACGCGACGCGGCCTGAGGGCGGGTAGATCGCGGCGTCACGCCACCTTCGGCGTGACCTTCACGACCTTGAACGGCCGTTGGATGCCGTCATGTTCGGTGATGGACACGTACTCGCCGGCCACGAAGCGGTGGGTATCGAAGCGGAAGATCGGCTCGTCGTCGTCGTCTCCCGGCTGGTAGGAGAAGGCCCACTTGCCGTCGCGGCGGTGGATCAGATGGCCGGTCTCGTCGTCGGCGCCGTCCCAGAAGCGGCGCACGGTGCAGGCGGCCTTGTGCTTGGCCCAGCCTTCGGCCTGCAGGTGACCGGCAGCGTCGAGCGGGGCGACGAATTCATAGCCGTGGTTCGAGCTGCCGTTGGGAAACTCCGGCGTCCGGGCCAGTTCGAGGATGATCTTCTTGAGCGGCATGAGTTCTCCTTGGGCGATGGCGCAATATGCCCGCCAGAATTCAACGGCCCATGATCCAGATCAATCCCTTTACTTGCCCTCGGCTGCCTTCCGTTCGGCCTCGTCGAAACTGGTCTTGATCATGAACCAGCAGAACAGGACGCCGAACAGCGACAGGCCGAGCCCGAAGGCCAGGATGCCGGAGTCCTTCGCCGCGCCTGCCATGAACAACCCGAGCAGGCCCATCAGGGCGGCCATCGTTCCCATGATCCAGTAGGACATCATTTGCTCCTTGTGTCGTCGTCATCGAACAGAATGCGGCCGGCGGCGCCGTCGGGATCGTCGTACTGCCCGTTGCGCAGCGCCCAGAGAAACGCGGCCAGCGCGAGCAGGCCGAGTATGAGCGCCGCGGGAACCAGGACGAGGAGACTGTCCATCAGGACCTCCGCCCTTTCGTGCCGCCGGTGCCGAGGCGCAAGGCGTTGCCGATCACCAGCAGGGAAGACGAGGACATCGCCACGGCGGCGATCAGCGGTGTCACGCTGCCCAGGATCGCAAGCGGCACGGCGCCGAGATTGTAGAGGAGCGCGAGCGCGAGGTTCTGGCGGACCAGTCGGTCGGCGCGGCGCGCCACGTCCAGGATTTCGGCGACCGGTCCGAGCGCCTCGCCCTGGAAGACGGCGTCGGCGGCCGATTGAGTGGCCTCGGCGGCGGTGGTCGGCGACAGCGAGGCGTGGGCCGCTGCGAGCGCCGGCGCGTCGTTCAGCCCGTCGCCCACCATCAGAACGCGTTTTCCCTGTTTGGCGAGGTCGGCGAGGCGCTGGGCCTTCTCTGCCGGCGTGACGCCGGAGCGCCATACGTCGATCCCGGCCGCGGCCGCTGCCGCGGCGACCGCCGACTTCCGGTCGCCGGACAGGACTTCGACGGCGAGGCCGTTGCGGCGCAGGGCGGCGACGGTCGCCGCCGCGTCCGACCGCAGACGGTCGGCGAAGGCAAAGCGAACCGGCGGGTGGTCCGGCCGCGCGAACCACAGTTCGGAGCGTCCGTCGTCCGCCGGATCGGCGACGCCGCAGAAGGCAGCCGATCCGAGCCGCACGCCATCACATTCCAGTCCCGCGCCCGGATGTTCGACGACACGCGCTGCCGGGAGGGTCTCCGGGATGGCCCGCACGAGGGCGCGAGCCAGCGGATGCCGCGAGTTGAGGGCGAGCGAAGCGGCCAGCCGCCCCGCCTCCGGATCGTCCGGCGCCGCCACCAGTTCCGGCCGGCCGAGCGTGAGCGTGCCGGTCTTGTCGAAGACCACGTGGTCGACCTGTGCCAGGCGCTCCATCGCCGTTGGCGACAGGAGAAGTATGCCGGACCGAAGCAGCCGCGTACTGGCCACGACCTGGACGACGGGCACGGCCAGCGCGAGCGCGCAGGGACAGGTGATGATCAGGACGGCCGTCGAGATCAGCAGAGCGCGATCCCAGGCGAGCCCGCCCAACAGGGTCCAGCTCAGGAAGGTCAGAAGTGCCGTCAGGTGCACCACGGGCGCATAGGCGCGCGCGACGCGGTCGGCGAGGGCGACGAAGCGCGACCGCCCGCGTTCGGCAGCCTCCACCAGGCGCACGATCTCCGAAAGCAGCGTGTTGTCGCCGGCCGCCGTGACCGTCACGCGCAGGGCAGCGCCGAGATTGATCGTGCCAGCAAAGGTCTTGACGCCAGGATGGGCGGGCTGCGGCAGGCTTTCCCCGGTCACCAGCGACGTGTCCAGGGAAGAGATGCCCTCGCTCACGATGCCGTCGGCGCCCAGTCGCTCGCCGGCGGCGACCAGCAATATGTCGCCCGGCACGAGACTGTCGACGCGGCGCGAGCTGGTGCTGCCGTCGGTACCGACCACCGTGGCGCTGCGACTGGATAGCGCCAGCAGCGCATGCACGGCCTGCCGGGCGCGGCCGCGCGCGCGGTGGTCGAGGTAGCGCCCGATCAGCAGGAAGAAGAGAAGGGTGATGGCCGAATCGAAATAGGCGTGCTGTTCGCCCACCCAGGCCTCGTGCAGGCTGACGAGGCAGGCGAGCGTGACGCCGATCGAGATCGGCACGTCCATGTTGGTGCGCCCGGCGCGCAGCGCGTTCAGGGCGGAGCGAAAGAAAGGCCGACCGGCATAGGCGACCGCCGGCAGGGCGATGGCCGCCGACAGCCAGTGGAAGAGCGTGCGCGTGGCCTCGCCCATCGAACCGTCATGGCCTGCCCAGACGGCGACCGAGAGCAGCATCACGTTGGCCGCCGCGAAACCTGCCACGCCCAGGGCGCGCAGCAGCTCGCGGGACTCGCGATCGTCGCCGGCCGCCGCGGCGATGGTGTCGTAGGGCGCCAGCCGGAAGCCCAGGGCGGCGACCAGCCCGGCATGTCCGTTGGCCTCGTCGACCGTGCCCTTCCACGCCAGCGACAGGCGCCGCGTCGAGAGGTGGACCCGCGCGCGTGTGACCGTGGGATTGCGCGCCAGCAGGCTCTCTATCAGCCAGACGCAGGCGGCGCAGTCGAGGCCCTCGACCAGAAGCTCCAGCGAGGTGCCCCCGTGCCCGTCGGGCTTGGCATAAGTCGCGAAGTCGATATCGAGCGGTTCGGGCCGGCGAGCACGCGTCTGTTCCAGCCGCCGGTAGAAAGCGCCAAGTCCGGCGGCGCCGATGATGGCATGGGCGCTGGCGCAGCCGGGACAACAGAATGGCGTGTCCGGGGCGCCCCGCAGCGTCTCGCCGCAATGCGCGCAGGTTCGCACGGCCGCGGGAGCGGCGACGGCAGGAGCGTAGAGGACAGCGTCGATCACCTGAGGAACATCCGGCGCGTCTGCGCGAAGCGTTGGCCGCCCTGCTCGACGGAGATGTCGACGTCCCAGTTGCCTCGCGCGGGTAGGGCAACGTGGCCGGCGTGACGGCCGATATCGACGGCGGTCATCGCAACGCCCACAACCGCGCCCTTTTCGGCCGGTCGCACAAGCGCCACCGCGACCTGGGCGCCGGCGAGAGGCTGGCCGGCGCGATCGAATACGGCGATCTCGATACTGTCACTGCCGGGCTGCCAGATGGGTTCGACCCGCCAGCCGAGTGCATCGCGGGCCTGCTGGGCGGCGATGACCTCGTTGTAGTGCAGGCCCCGGTCGCGCGGTTTTGGGGTGTAGAGGCCGGAGAAGGATCCGACAGCCACCCCGATCATGGTCGCGTTGACGGCGAACACGATCGCGAAGCCGGCAACGAAGAGCCAGGGGATGTGCCGGCCGCGCGCGACATGGGTGGTGGTGTTCATGATTCAGTCCTCAGCGTCCCGGGCCGACGAAGACCGCGTCGTGCGAAGCACGCCCGCCGCTCGCCTCGTCGCGCACGGTAAAGGTGATGGGCTTTGCGCCCGCAGGTGCGGCGGCAGCCGGCACCGTGACGAAGACCCGGAAAGTGCCGACGGTGTCGGGCTGGACCGATAGCGTCGCGGTCGAACCGCTGCCCTCGACGTCGGCGCCTACGAAGCCCAGCTGCGCCGACGGCAGACCGTCGATGTCGAGCCGGACATGCTGCGGCGTCTGGCGCTTGTTCAGCACCTTGACGGCATAGGAGTTGCGGATGTCGCCGTTGGACAGGCGCACGAAGTTCGGGTTGCGGTCGCGCTGGACCGTCAGTTCGGTGTCGGTACGTAGCGCGAATGCCACCAGCATCACGATGGCAACGATACCGAGCAACGCGGCGTAGAGCAGGGTACGCGGCCGGACCGGCCGCCACGGTACGGGCGCGCTGCGGGTTTCCTTCGCCTGCTGCGCGGCGAGCGTGTCCCAGCGGATGAGACCGGTCGGACGTCCGACCTTTTCCATCGTCTGCGTGCAGGCGTCGATGCACAGGCCACAGCCGATGCACTCGATCTGCTGGCCGTCGCGGATGTCGATGCCCGTCGGGCAGACTGCGACGCAGAGATTGCAGTCGATGCAGTCGCCGCGGCCGTCCCAGCTGTCGCCGGCCTTGTGCTTGCCCCGCTTTTCGCCACGCCACTTCTGATAGGTGACGATGAGGCTCTGCTCGTCGAGCATCGCGGCCTGGAAGCGCGGCCATGGGCACATATACGTGCAGACCTGCTCGCGCGCCCAGCCGGCCAGGACATAGGTCGTGGCGGTGAACAGGCCCGCGAAGACATAGACTTCCATCGATGCGTCGCCGCGGAAAATCTTCACCAGGGTGGTCGGAGCGTCGACGAAGTAGAAGACCCAAGCGCCGCCGGTGGCCGCGGCGATGATCAGCCACGCCGTGTGCTTCAGCGTCTTGCGGACGGCTTTTACGGCCGACATCGGCTGGCGGTCGAGTCGCATGCGCTCGTTCCGGTCGCCCTCGATCAGTCGCTCGACCCACATGAAGAGATCTGTCCAGACGGTCTGCGGGCAGGTGAAGCCGCACCAGACGCGGCCGAACAGCGACGAGGCGAAGAACAGGCCGAAAGCGCCCAGGATCAGGAAGCCGGTGACGAAGTAGACTTCCTGCGGCCAGATCACGACGTCGAAGAACCAGCCGCGACGATGGTCGAGATCGATCAGGATCGCCTGCGACGGCGCGTTGGGTCCGCGGTCCCAGCGCAGCCAGGGCACGGCATAGTAGAGGCCGAGAAGAACGGCCAGCGTGGCCCACTTGATCTGCCGCCACTTCCCGGAGACCGCGCGAGGATAGACTCTCGTACGCGGCGCATAGAGCGGCGGTGGCTCTGGCGTCGGAGGCCTGGGCGGGGCCCTGTCGGCCTGGCGGGCGGGGGAAACCATCGGTCGACCCGCGCTCGCCCTAGCGGTCGCCGCCCAGCGCGTGGACGTAGACCGTCAGCATCTTCATGGTCGCCTCGTCGAGGCGGCCGCTCCACGCCGGCATGCTGCCGTTGCGGGCATAGAAGATGGAGCGATAGATCGCGTCGCGGCTGCCGCCGTACAGCCAGATCCCGTCGGAGAGGTTGGGCGCACCGAGCTCCTGGTCGCCCTTGCCGCCGGCCTTGTGACAGGCGACGCACTGTTCCTCGAAGATCTTCGCGCCTTCCGGCGTAGCCTTCGCCTTGCCCGAAAGGCTGAGCACGTAGTCGGTGACGGCCGCGACCTGGGCGCCGGTCAGCAGTCCGTCGACGCCGAAGCGCGGCATCATCGACTGGCGGGACTTGTCGTCGCTGTTGCGAATCCCGTGTTCGATGGTGGCGTAGATTTGGTCGATGCTGCCGCCCCAGATCCAGTCGTCGTCGACCAGGTTGGGGAAGCCTGTGCTGCCGCCGCCGCCCGCGCCATGACACTGCATGCAGTTGGTCTGGAAGGCCGAACGGCCGCCCGCCATGGCGAAGTTGAAGAGTTCCGGATCCTTGCGGATGTCGGCCAGCGACGCGGTGCGGATGCGGTTGACGAAGCTGGCGCGTTCCTTTGCCTGAGCACTGAGTTCCTGCCGCAGTTCCGCGCGGCTGGAGTAGCCCAGCAGCCCGTCGGTATGGCCCGTGAGCCACGGCCAGGACGGGTAGAGGGCGCAGTAGACGACGGCGAAGGCGATACAAGCGTAGAAGGTATAGAGCCACCATGTCGGCAGCGGCGTGTTCAGCTCCTTGACGCCGTCCCACTCGTGGCCGGTCGTGTTCTGGCCCGACAGTGTGTCTTTCTCGATCTTGGTTGGCATGGCCAGTCCTTCAGCGGTCGTCGTCGAGGGGGATCCGGGCGTCTTTCTCGAAGCGCTTCTTGTTGCGCGGCCGCAGGGCCCAGAAGGCGATCAGGAGAAAGATGATGACGGCCCAGACCGTCCAGAAAGAGGCGAGGAGTTCGTGCAGACTTTCGAGGGTCATGGCGGGCTCCTCTCTATTGTTTGAGACGGTCGGGAGGGATGTCACCGAACTGCACAAGCGTCCCCAGCATCTGCAGGTAGGCGACGAGCGCATCCATCTCGGTGATCGTGGTCGTCTCGCCGTTGAACTTGGCGACCGGCGCGCGCGGATAGCGCTTCTGCATGGCCGTCGGATCGCGATCCGGATCGACCTGCGCCTCGAGATCGGCGCGCGCGTTGGCGATCATCTCGTCGGTGTAGGGCGTGCCGACGCTGCGCAGCGTGCGGAGATGCTGGCCGATGTCGGAGTAGTCCAGCGGGGTATTGGCCAGGAAGGGATAGGCCGGCATCACGCTCTCCGGCACGACGGCGCGCGGCGAGACGAGATGGGCGACGTGCCAGTCGTTCGAGTAGCGGCCGCCGACGCGTGCGAGGTCCGGTCCCGTGCGCTTGGAGCCCCACTGGAAGGGCTTGTCGTACATGCTCTCGGCCGCGAGGCTGTAATGGCCGTAGCGCTCGACCTCGTCCTTGAAGGGACGAATCTGCTGGCTGTGGCACAGGTAGCAGCCTTCGCGGATGTAGATGTTGCGGCCCATCAGCTCGAGCGGCGTGTAGGGCCGCATACCGTCGATGCGCTCGATCGTGGTCTCGACGGTGAACAGTGGGATGATCTGCACCAGGCCGCCGATTGATACCGTGATCAGCGTCAGGATGAGCATCAGGATGACGTTCTTCTCGATCGTCTCGTGGCGAATAAACATTGGACGCTCCTCTTACGCCGCGAGTGCCGGTTGGGTCTGGGTGGCGAGCGTCTCCGTTTGGGTGCGGATGGTTCGCCACATGTTGTAGGCCATGATCAGCCCGCCGCTCAGGAAGCAGACGCCGCCCAGGAAACGGATCAGGTAGAAGGGGTGCATGGCGGCGACCGTTTCGACGAACGAGTACTGTAGGAACCCGAGCTCGTCGTAGGCGCGCCACATCAGGCCCTGCATGATGCCGCTCACCCACATCGCCGTGATGTAGAGAACGATGCCGATGGTCGCGATCCAGTAGTGCCAGCTGATCAGGCGCGTGGACCACATGGCCGGCCGGTTCCACATCTTCGGCACCAGGTAGTAGAGCGTGCCGAACACGATGAAGGCGACCCAGCCCAGCGCGCCGGAATGCACGTGGCCGATCGTCCAGTCGGTGTAGTGGCTGAGCGAGTTTACGGCCTTGATGGACATGACCGGACCCTCGAAGGTCGCCATACCGTAGAAGCCGACGGCGGTCACCGAGAAGCGCAGGCCCGGATCGGTGCGGAGCTTGTCCCACGCGCCCGACAGCGTCATCAGGCCGTTGATCATGCCGCCCCAGCTCGGCATCCAGAGCATCACAGAGAAGGCCATTCCCAGGGTCTGGGCCCAGTCGGGCAGCGACGTGTAGTGGAGGTGATGCGGGCCAGCCCAGATGTACAGGAACACCAGGGACCAGAAGTGGATGATCGACAGGCGGTAGGAGTAGACCGGCCGGTTCGCCGCCTTCGGAATGTAATAGTACATCATGCCGAGGAAGGCCGCGGTCAGGAAGAAGCCGACGGCGTTGTGGCCGTACCACCACTGGATCATCGCGTCCTGGACACCCGACCAGGCCCCGTAGCTCTTGGTGCCGGTGATCCAGACCGGCAGGGCCAGGTTGTTGACGATGTGGAGCATCGCGATGGTGATGATGAAGGCCATGTAGAACCAGTTGGCCACGTAGATGTGCGGCTCCTCGCGCTTCATCACCGTGCCGACATAGGCGATCAGATAGGCCACCCACACAATGGTGAGCCAGAGGTCGACGAACCATTCGGGCTCGGCGTACTCCTTGCTCTGCGTGATGCCGAACAGGTAGCCCAGCGCCGCGGCGACGATGAAGAACTGGTAGCCCAGCAGCACGAACCAGCCGAGCGGCTCGCCGCCGAACAGCCGGGCGCGACAGGTTCTCTGCACCACGTGAAAGGCCGTGCCGATCAGCGCGGTGCCGCCGAAGGCGAAGACGGCGGCGGACGTATGGAGCGGGCGCAGGCGGCCGAACGTCAGGTACGGGCTGTCGAAGCTGAGCTGCGGCCAGACGAGCTGGGCCGCGATGACGACACCGACCAGGAAGGCCGCGATGCCCCAGAACATCGTCAATATGACGGCCGCGCGGATCACGTCCTCGACATAGCGTGGTGCCGGACGCTGGTCGGCTGTCAATACGGCTTGGCTCGGCATGCTTACTCCCCGATTGGTAGCGGGGACACTAGGAGGCCGTGCGCGTCGCTCCCTTGATTTGGGTCAAGGCCATCACGCCGGCCGGCGGATCACAATGCCGCATGGAATTCGAATGCGAGGCGCCATGAGCGAGACCATTGCGGTGTTTCCGACGCCCCGGCCCCTCATCCGGCGCGTTCCCGTCGATCGTCCCTGGACATGGCTTGCCGCCGGCTGGCGCGATATCGTGGCCGCGCCTGGCACCAGTCTCGCCTATGGCCTCGTCCCGGTGGCCGCCGGCTGGCTCGCCATCGTGTTGATGCTGCGCTTCGATCTGCCCTATCTGGTGCTGCCGCTCAGTGCCGGGTTCTTCTATGTCGGCCCCTTCATCGCCACCGGCCTGTACGAGATCAGCCGCCGTCTCGAAGCCGGGCAGCCGGTGGACGGCAAGTCCACCTTGATGGCCTGGCGGCGCAATCCCGAGCAGATCGCGCTCATGGGGGTGCTTCTCCTTCTCTTCCATCTGGCCTGGATGAGACTGGCGCAGCTCCTGTTCGCCCTCTTCGAGTTTCGCACCGTCCCCTCCTGGGACCGCTTTCTCGACCTCGTCTGGACGACGTCGAAGAGCCTGCCGTTCCTCGCGATGGGCATCGGTCTCGGTGCTTTTCTGGCGGCCATCGCCTTCGCGATCGGCGCCTTCTCCATTCCCTATCTGCTGGACCGCCGAAACTCGAACATGTTCGAGGCGATCGCAACCTCGGTGGCCGCGACCCGCCTCAATTTCCGGCCGATGCTGCTGTGGGCTGGCCTGATCGTGTTCCTCACCGGCGTCGGCATGATCCCGGGACTGCTCGGCCTGGTCGTGACCCTGCCGCTGGTCGCCCACGCAACGTGGCACGCCTACCGCGACGTCATCCGGTTCGAGCCGGAGACCACGGCCTAGCGCCGTCGTGCAGCCAGCGCCAGGTTACGGGGAAGCCCCTGGTTCAATTCCCGAATTGCCGCCGTACTTGGCGTCATCGCAACCCGCTGACATCGCGATGACCGGGGTTGTCAGAGCCGCTGGCTCGCCAGGGCGAGCATGACCAGCGCGTTGCCGGCGAGGAGCGGCGGACTGACCCATCGGGCGATCGTCCGCAGATGTCGCCGCATGATCAACCCGCCCCAGGCCACGGCGACGAGTGCCGGCACGGTCCCGAGCGCGAAACAGGCCATGGCGATGCCTCCCGACACCACCGAGCCGGTGCCTGCCGCAGCGGCCAGAGCTGCATAGAGAAGGCCACAGGGCAGGAAGCCCAGAACGACGCCCAGCCCGTACCGCGCGAGTGCAGTGCGTGACACGGAAAGCGGGCCGGCCAGACGGGCCACCAGAGCTGTCGCGGGTGAGGAGGCGTTCACGGCCATGCCGAGAGCCTGGGCCGCCAACAGTCCGGCGGCAGCGATCAACAGGATGGCCGACAGCCAGCTGAACATCTCCAGAGAGGCAAAGACGGCCGTCGCTCCCCCGGCCAGAGCACCCAGTGCCGCATAGGTGGTGAATCGGCCGAGATGGTAGGGCACGAGCAGGGCGCCGGTCAGCCGCTGCCATTCGCCATAGGGGCGATCCCCCGGCTGCTCGACCGAGGCCATCACCTGGCCCAGCACGAAGGGACCGCACATGCCCACGCAATGCACGAGGCTGCCGGCAAGGCCGGCCAGGAGCAGCGCAGCGGGCAATCCGAGCGGCATCGATGCGGCAGCCATGAGACCGTCGCCGCACATCGCGAGGAAACCGGAAATGATGTCCATCATTGGCAATGGACCATGATTTTCCGTGGCGGCGATTGACCTGAGTCAAGGTCGCGCGCTTTGCGGGCCTGCACGATCAACCAACAATTCAGGAGGATGTCCATGGCCTACAAGACGATTCTCGTTCACTGCGATGCCAGCCCGAAGGTTGGCCAGAGGCTCACCGTGGCAGCAGAACTGGCGGAGCGATACGGAGCCCATCTGGTCGGCATGCACGCCCGTCCACCCCTCGAAGCGCCGATCTTCTTCGAAGGCGGCGTCGCCATGGACTCGCTGTTCGCCAGCTACGAGGCCAGCGCCGACGCCGACCAGGCCGCCGCCCTCGGGGCCTTCCAGAAGGCGCTCAAGGAGCGCCGGGTTCCCTCGCACGAATGGCGCGTGACTGACGGTTTCATCGATTCCGAACTCGTCATCCAGGCGCGCTACACCGACCTTCTCGTGCTGGGCCAGACGGATCCCGATGCCCAGACGCCCACGCCATCGGACCTGCCCGAAGCCGTCGTCCTGGCAAGCGGCCGGCCGACGCTCATCGTGCCGCATATCGGCGTGCGCGGGCCGATCGGCGAGTCGGTGCTTCTCTGCTGGAATGCCAGTCGTGAGAGCGCACGGGCCGCAGCCGATGCCCTGCCGTTCCTGCGGATGGCGAAGAAGGTGGTCATCCTCGTGGTCGACCCGCGGACCTCGCCGGACGGCCACGGCGCCGAGCCGGGGGCCGATGTGGCGCTCTGGCTCACCCGACACGGGGTGAAGGTCACGGTGCAGCGCGACGTCGCCGCCGACAGCGACGTGGGCGGGGTCATCCTGTCGCGCGCCGCCGATATCGGCAGCGACCTCATCGTGATGGGCGTCTACGGCCATTCGCGGGTGCGCGAGATGGTGCTGGGCGGCGTGAGCCGCACGCTCCTGTCGAGCATGACCATCCCCGTGCTGATCTCGCACTGATGGACGCCACCACCATCGCGGCCTACGACCGGTCGGTTCCTCGGTACACGAGCTATCCGACGGCCGCCCAGTTCCACGGCGCCGTGGGCGCCGTGCAGCACAAGGACTGGCTCTCGGACCTGGAGCGTGACTGTTCGACGGTCTATCTTCACGTGCCCTTTTGCGCGCGCTTGTGCTGGTACTGTGCCTGCCACACGGCAGCGATGAACCGGTCGGAGTCGCTCGCCGCCTACGCTAGAGCATTGGCCAGGGAGATCGACCTCGTTGCCGAGGCGGTTCCCGGCATGATGGTCGGCCAGATCCAGTGGGGCGGCGGTACGCCTTCCCAACTGGGGGCGGCGAACATCGCCGCGGTGGCGAAGCGACTGGCTGTGCGCTTCGACCGGCGCAGCGGCTCCGAAACCTCAATGGAGGTGGATCCGCGCTTCTGTGACGAAGAGTTCGTCGCGACGATGCGCGAGATCGGCGTCGATCGCGTGAGCTTCGGTGTCCAAGACTTCGACATCGACGTGCAGCGGGCGATCAATCGATTGCAGTCG
Source organism: Reyranella sp. (assembly GCA_017990895.1). Taxonomy (GTDB): domain Bacteria; phylum Pseudomonadota; class Alphaproteobacteria; order Reyranellales; family Reyranellaceae; genus Reyranella. Next base: position 4,366 of record JAGNNA010000006.1, on the reverse strand, counting down.
GTCGAGGATACGGCTTCGGCCATGGCGAGGATTCGCGGTGCCGGCATTGCCCGCATCAACATCGACCTCGTCTATGGCCTGCCGAAGCAGACGCCGGAGACGCTGGCCCGCACGATCGACGCCGCGCTCGAATTGGCGCCGGACCGCTTTGCGGTCTTCGCCTATGCGCATGTGCCGTGGATGAAAGCGCGACAGCGCCTGATCGACACCGAGAGCCTGCCTGGAGCAGAGGCGCGCGCCGCCATGGCCCGCCTCGTGGCGGATCGCCTGGTGGAGGGCGGCTACAGCAAGGTCGGCCTCGATCATTATGCGCGGCCGAACGACCCGCTTTCGACCGCGGCGGACAGCGGCCGGTTGCGCCGCAGTTTCCAGGGCTATGTCGTGGTCGACCAGCCCTCCGTCGTCGGCCTGGGCGCGTCGGCGATTTCGAGCCTGCCGCGCGGCTATACCCAGAACGTCGCCGATCCGGGACGCTACCAGGCGCTGATCGAAGCGGGTTGCTTCGCCTCGGTGCGGGGGCTGGAACTCACCGCGGCGGACCGGCTGCGCGCCGAGATCATCGAGAGATTGATGTGCAGCTTCTCGGTCGATCTGGATGACGTCTGCCGCCGGCATGGCGCCTCGGCCCAGTCGTTCATTTCCGAGGTGGCCGGGCTTCCCCAGCTGGTCAGCGACGGGCTCGTGCAGCGCGACGGCGAATCGCTGCACGTCACCGAGCGCGGACGTCCGCTGGTGCGTTTCGTCTGCGCCGCTTTCGACACCCACCTTGGTCATGCCGACGGACGGCATTCCCGCGGGATTTGAGGAAGGAACTGTCATGAGCACCTACCAAATGGTCTCCGGCCATGTCGAGGCAGCGTTGGCCGAGGCATCGAGGCAGGGCATAGCCGACGATGTGGTCGCCCGCTGCCTGCTCTCCGAGGCGATTCGCATCTTCCGGTCGGGCCGGCCGATCGACGACATCGCGGCGGAGCTGACGGCGGCCATCGACAATCTCGATGAGGATGCGCCTCTCTCCTTCATAAGACCCTGATTGCCCCTGGCGCGTCGGCGTATGCTATAATTCATTCGTTATGATGATGCGCCGTCGAGCCGGATGATCCCATGAGCGACACGTCCATCGCGCTCGCGCTCGAGGCGGCGGAGGCGCGCCTGCGGTCCATCCTGCAGACCGTGCCCGACGCCATGATCATCATCGACGAGCGGGGCCGCATCGAATCGCTCAGCACGACCGCAGAGCGCCTGTTCGGCTATGCGTCGGACGAGGCGTGCGGCCATAACGTAAGCCTCCTGATGCCGTCGCCCTATCGCGAGCAGCACGACGCCTATATCGAGCGCTACCTGACGACCGGCGAGCGCCGGATCATCGGCATCGGCCGCATCGTCGTGGGCCAGCGCAAGGACGGAACGACCTTCCCGATGCATCTCACGGTGGGCGAACTGCGCACCGGAGACCGCCATCACTTCACAGGTTTCATCCGCGACCTGACCGACCAGCAGCTTACCGAGGACCGGCTGAAAGAGCTGCAGTCGGAAGTGACGCACATGTCGCGGTTCACGGCGCTGGGCGAAATGGCCTCGACACTGGCACACGAGATCAACCAGCCGTTGACGGCCATCAGCAACTATCTCAGGGGCTCGCGCCGTCTGCTCGAACGCATGGAGGGCGAGAACGTCGAGATGCTCCGCGATGCGGTTTCCAAGGCGGCCGACCAGGCGCTGCGGGCTGGGCAGATCATTCGTCGCCTGCGCGAGTTCGTGGCACGCGGCGAGAGCGAAAGGCGAATCGAGAGCCTTCCCAAGCTGATCGAGGATGCCAGCACTCTAGCGCTCGTCGGTGCGAGGGAACACGGCATTTCGGTCACCTTCAGGCTGGATCCTGACGCCGATCTCGTGCTCGCCGACCGCATCCAGATCCAGCAGGTGCTCGTCAACCTGATGCGCAACGCCATCGACGTGATGAGCGAGGGCGGCGCGGTCCGCCGCCTCGACATCGCCACGGCCGCCGGGCTGGAAGACCAGGTCGAGGTGACCGTTGCCGATACCGGATCGGGCCTCGCGCCGGAGGTGGCGAAGCACCTGTTCCAGCCCTTCGTCACGACCAAGCGCAAGGGCATGGGGCTCGGCCTGTCGATCTGCCGCACGATCGTCGAGGCGCATGGCGGCAAGATCTGGGTCGACTCGCCTCCGGGTGGCGGGACGACCTTTCACTTCACCCTGCGCGCGGCCGCTCACGACCGGGAGACGGACGATGGCTAGTCAGGTCGTTCATGTGATCGACGACGATGTCGATGTCCGGCAGTCGCTTGCCTTCCTGCTCAGCACCGCGGGCCTCGCCGTGCGCGTTCACGATTCGGCGGTTGCCTTCCTGAAGGTTCTGCCGGACGCCCAACCGGGTTGCGTGGTCACCGACATCCGGATGCCGGAGATGGACGGGCTGGAACTGCAGCGCCGGCTCGCCGAGCTGAAATCCGGCTTTCCCGTGATCGTGATGACCGGTCATGGCGACGTGCCCATGGCCGTGGAGGCGATGAAGGCCGGGGCCGTCGACTTCATCGAGAAGCCATTCGACGACGAAACGCTTCTGTCCGCGATCAGGTCTGCTCTCGACCGCCATTCCCGCAACCGCGAGCGCGAGGACCGCATGGTCTCGATACGCAAGCGCCTCGACGCCCTGTCCAGTCGGGAGCGCGACGTCCTGAAAGGGCTCGCGGCCGGCAAGGCGAACAAGGTGATCGCCTACGACCTCGGCATCAGCGCCCGCACGGTGGAGGTCTATCGCGCCAACGTGATGACCAAGATGCAGGCCGACAGCCTTTCCGAGCTGGTGCGCATGGTCCTCATGACCGATGGAGAATCCTAGTATTTGAGCTGGATCAACGCGGCTTCCAGCGTGGCAGGCGACGCTGGTGCATGTCGAATCCTCCCGATGTCATTCTGCTCGTCGATGACGATGCGGCCGTGCGCAACGCCCTCAAGTTCTCGCTCGAGATGGAGGGTTTCAGTGTCCGGCTCTATGCCACGCCGGAAGCCCTGCTGGCCGAAGACCACCTGCCGGACGGCGGATGCCTCGTCATCGACTACCGGATGCCCGAGATCGACGGGCTCGAGCTCGTGGAGCGGCTGCGGAAGCGCGGTGTGACCCTGCCGGTCTTCCTCATCAGCGGCCGTGTGACACGCTCCCTGCGGGCTCGGGCGTCGGGCCTGGGAGTGAGCGACGTGCTCGAGAAGCCGCTCTCCGATCTGGTGGGCAGCATCAGGCGGGTCCTGGATGCCAGGCCGTGACCGTACCGTCTCGATGCCATCGACCATAATCGGCTTCGTGCTGCGTTCGTCGGGGCGCCATCAGGTGGCCCTGGCCATCCTGTCGGTCCTCGTCTTCCTGCTGAGCGCGGCTCCCCTGGAGCTTCAGCGTCGAGTCATCAATGTTCTGGTGGACCGCGGTACTTTCGAGACCGTGCTGTGGCTGGCTGCCGCCTATGTCGGCGTCGTGCTCTCCGAGCAGAGCCTGAAGCTCTGTCTCAACGTTTATCGCGGCTGGGTCGCCGAGGATTCGGTGCGCCGCCTGCGCAGCCTGGTCGGAGAGTATGCCGACCGGGCCACGCGGGACGTCGGTGGCGAGGAAGCCGGCGTCGAGATATCCATGGTGCTCGAGGAGGCGGAACCGATCGGCGGCTTCACCGGCGTCAGCCTGTCCGAGCCCCTGCTTCAGGGCGGCGTGCTGGCGAGCGTCATCGTCTACATGCTCTATCTCGACTGGCGGATGGCGCTACTGGGGCTCGCGTTCTTCCTGCCGCAGGTCCTCTTCGTTCCGCTGCTGCAGCGGGCCATCAATCAGCGTGCCCAGTCGCGCATCCTGGTCAAGCGCGGCATCAGCGGCGGGCTGGTGAGCCGTATCGCGGGGCGCGGGGGTCCCGTTGGCTGGGGCTGGACACAGGACCCGATCGAACGCGTATTCACGCTCAACATGGGCATCTACAGGATCAAGTTCACGATGAACCTGCTCATGAACATGATGCATCACCTGGCCGTGGCCTCCGCGCTCTGCTTCGGCGGCTGGCAGGTCCTGCAGGGAACGATCGAGGTCGGAACGGTCGTCGCGGTGGTCGCGGGGCTGGGAAAGCTGAACGATCCGTGGGGAGACATCGTGAACTGGGCCCGCGAACTCGCCGTCGTCGGGGTCAAGTACCGGCTGTTCGCGGGTGTCCTGGAAGACCTGGTGACCCCGCAGGACCGCCGCCGGCCTACGTAGAATCCCTTAGTTCAAGACCCAAATGGTCGGCCGTCCGTCCGGGCCCTATCCCTGTGTCCGTCAGAGACACCCAGTCGGGAGCCAGCCATGCATACGAATTCAGCGATTTCTGCC
>JAGNNA010000556.1 GCA_017990895.1 Reyranella sp. | reverse complement strand
CGCTGGAGGCGCTCCTTGGCGCCATCTTCCTCGACGCCGGGCTGGAGGCCGCGGCGGCCAGCGTGGCCCGGTTGTGGGGCGACCGCCTCAGCAGCCGGGTGGCGGTACCGCGCGATCCCAAGACGGCCCTGCAGGAATGGGCGCAGGCGCGCCGTCTGCCGCTGCCGGTCTATCTGGAGGTCGATCGCGAGGGCCCGCCGCACGCGCCGGTCTTCGTGGTCGATGCGGTCCTCAAGGGGCACGATCCCGCGCGCGGCCGGGGCGGCAGCAAGCGCGAGGCCGAACGGCTGGCCGCCATGACATTGCTGGAAAGGTTGAACGGGGCATGAGCACACCTGCAACGCGGGCCGGCTTCGTCGCCGTCGTCGGCGCGCCGAACGCCGGCAAATCGACCCTGGTGAACGGCCTGGTCGGTTCCAAGGTGAGCATCGTCTCGCCCAAGGTGCAGACCACGCGTATGCGCGTGATCGGCATCGCGATGACGGATCTTCCCGACAGGGGCGAGGGCGCGTCGCGCGCTCAGGTCATCCTGGTCGACACGCCCGGCATCTTCACTGTCGCCAAGCGCCGCCTCGAACGCGCCATGGTCGCTGCCGCCTGGCAGGGTGCCGACGACGCCGACCTGGTGGCGCTGGTGGTCGACGCCGAACGCGGCGTAAGCGAGGAGACCAAGGCCATTGCCGGGCGGCTGAAGGGGTCGCGGACGCCACGCTTCCTGGTCCTGAACAAGATCGACCTGGTGCCGCGCGAAAAGCTGCTGGCGCTGACGGCCGAGCTGAACGCGATCGTGCCGTTTGAGCGCACCTTCATGGTGAGCGCGCTCAAGGCCGACGGCATCGGTGATCTGCTGAAGGCGTTCGCGCAGGCGGTTCCGCCGGGTCCTTTTCTCTATCCCGAGGATCAGGCCGCCGACCTGCCGCTGCGCCTGCTGGCGGCCGAGGTGACTCGCGAGCAGGTGTTCCTGCAGCTTCATCAGGAACTGCCTTACGAAGCAGCGGTCGAGACCGAGAAGTGGGAGGATCGGCCCGACGGCAGCGTCCGGGTCGAGCAGACGATCCATGTCCAGCGCGAGGGCCAGCGCGCGATCTTCCTCGGCAAGGGTGGCGCCCGCATCAAGCAGATCGGCGCGCGCGCGCGTCACGAGCTGTCGCAGATGCTCGAGCGCCCGGTTCATCTCTTCCTGCACGTGAAGGTGAGCGAACGCTGGGCCGACGATCCCTCGCACTACCGCACGATCGGCCTCGACTATCAGTCTTGATGGGCTTCGGCCCTTCTACGACGGCACGAGGTCGAGTGAATGGATCACGGCGCCAGCGGCGTCGCGGTGGCTGACCGTCATCACGCCCGACTTTCCGTCGATCTTCACATGCCCGAAGTGGCAGGAGCCTTCGAGCGGCGAGAGATCGAAGCGGCCGGGCGGCGGCACCTTCTGGAACACGACCCGGGGGCCGAACGTCCCGTCGAGCGCGTTGGGGCCGAAGCCGCCGGCGCAGAGCGGGCCCGACACGAACTCGTAGAACGGCGTGAAATCCTGGAAGGCGGCCCGCGCAGGATCGTAGCGGTGGGTGGCAGGATAATGCACGTCGGCCGTAATCCAGTGCACGTTGCGGATGTCCTCGCGCTTGATGAAGGACAGCAGATCGGCGATCTCCAGTTCGCGACCCAGCGGCGAGCCATCGTCGGCATTTGCGACAGCCTCGAAGCCCGACTTGCGCCGCCAGTCGTCATAGACGACGAGACCGAGCGGCATGTCGGCCGCGATGATCTTCCATGTAGCCGTCGAGGCCTTGAGTGCCTGCTTCAGCCAGATGATCTGTTCGACGCCGAGAAAGGCCGTGTCCGGACCCGTCTTCTCTTGCCGGTTCGGGCCATTGGGCGTGCGAAAGCTCCGCATGTCGACGCGGAAGAGATCGAGGCGCGGCCCGAACGAGAACCTGCGATACAGACGCAAGGGTCCGTCGAGCCCGTCGGCCAGTGGCATGAACTCGCGGAAGGCACGCTCGGCGCGCTGCGCCAACACACCGACTTCCTTCTCACGATAGCGCGGATCGGCATCCAGGCGCTTCTCGCGGTACCAGTTGTCGACGACGTCGTGATCGTCCCAGAGGGCGATCATCGGGACCTCGGCGTTGAAGTGGCGAAGATTGGTGTCGAGGAAATTGTAGAGGTGGTTGCCGCGGAAATCGGCGAGCGTCTCGGCGACCCGGGACTTTGCCTCCGTCGTGATGTTCTTCCAGATTCGCCCGTCCGGCAGCTGCTTCTCGGGCGCCAGCGGATCGTCAGCATAGATCGTGTCGCCGCAATGGACGAAGCAGTCCGGCGCCAGCGACCGCATCGTCTCGTAGATCGTCATGCCGCCGATCTCGGCATTGATGCCCCAGCCCTGGCCGACCGTGTCGGCCGACCACACGAAGCTTGCATCCGCGCCTGCAGGCGGCGGCGTGCGGAAGTGTCCCTGCACCCAGTCGCTCGTCGCATTCGGATCGGAGAGAGCGGCGAAAGCGATGCGATAGAAGATGGTCTGTCCCGGC
>JAGNNA010000199.1 GCA_017990895.1 Reyranella sp. | reverse complement strand
AGCACACGCTCTGCCCGAACAGCGACGACGGGTTCGCCAACACCCGCACGACGATCTCCAACCCCATCGTGCGCTTCCTGATGTGGAACCTGCCCTATCACGCCGAGCATCACCTGCTGCCCAACATCCCGTTCCACCATCTGCCCGAGGCGCACCGGCACCTGCGGCCGCACCTGAAGTACGTGGCAAAGAGCTATACCCAGACGCACGGTGAGATCATCCGCAGCTTCGGCTAAGGTCGGGCCATGCGGACGAACGAAGGAACCTGGTCGGCCGACAATGTCCGGCTGCAGCGCGGCGGCACCCTGAAGCAGGCCCGCATCGTGTGGAAGACCTACGGCACGCTGTCGCCCCGGCGCGACAACGTGATCCTCTATCCGACCAGCTACGGCGCCCATCACACCGACATCGAATGGCTGGTCGACGTGCGGCACTGCCTCGATCCCAGCCGCTACTTCATCGTCATTCCCAACATGCTGACCAACGGCCTGTCCTCGTCGCCGTCGAACACGCCGGACTTTCCCGAGGTCACGACCTACGACAACGTCATGCTGCAGCGGCAGATGCTGCTGGAGCTGTTCGGCATCGACCGGCTGAAGCTGGTCTATGGCTGGTCGATGGGGGCGCAGCAGGCCTATCACTGGGGCGCGCTGTTCGGCGAGGCAGTCGAGCGCATCGTGGTCAACTGCGGTTCGGCCAGGACCGCGCCGCACAATTTCGTCTTCCTCGAAGGCATCCGCACCACCCTTGAGGCGGCGGCGACGCCCCAGCTCGGCCTGCGGGCGATGGGCCGCATCTACGCCGGCTGGGCGCTCAGCCAGACCTTCTATCGCCACGAGATGTGGCGCGGGCTGGGTTTCACCAGCCTCGAGGATTTCCTCGTGCGCTCCTGGGAGGCGAACTTCCTGCGCCGCGACATGCACGACCTGCTGGCCCAGCTCTGGACCTGGCAGCACGGCGACATTTCGGCCAACGATCTCTATCGCGGCGATCTGCAGATGGCGCTGGCCGGCATCAAGGCGAAGGTGCTGCTGATGCCGTCGGCCACCGATCTCTATTTCCAGACCGACGACAACAGGCAAGAGTTGCCGTATCTCAAGTACGGCAAGCTGGTGGAGATCCCGTCCGTATGGGGTCATCGCGCCGGCAATCCGCGCGACAACCCCGAGGATGCCGCGTTCATCGATGCCCAGGTGGAGGCTCTGCTGAATGATTGAGGTACTGCCCGCGGACGGGCTGGTGATCGTCGCCAAGCACGAATGCCATACCTGCGTGCTGGTCGAACCGGTGATGCGAAGCCTCGACAGAGCCGGCCCGCTCACCGTCATCACCCAGGACGATCCGGCCTTTCCGTCCGGTGTCGGCCGCGTGCTCGACGACCAGCAACTCGAACGCTCCTTCCATCTCAAGGTCGAGGCGGTCCCGACCCTGATCCGTTTCGAGGGCGGCCGCGAAGTCGGGCGCACCGTGGGCTGGGATCGCGCCGAATGGACCCGTCTCGCCGGCGAGGCGGCGGCGGGCGAGGGCCTGCCGGCCTGGCAGCCCGGCTGCGGCTCGCGCAGCGTCGAGCCCGGCGTGCAGGAAGCCTTGATCGCGCGCTACGGCGATCCCGGCCTCGCGTCGCGGGCGATCCCGGTGGGCGAATGGGACGATCCCATCGAGGCCTGCTTCGAGCGCGGCTGGAGCGACGGCCTGCCCGTCGTGCCGCCGACCGACGAGCGCATCCTGCGCATGCTGGGCGGCACCGACCGCAAGCCCGACGAGATCGTCGGCCTGATCCCGCCCAACCTCGCGCCGTGTACCGTCGAGAAGGTGGCGATCAACGCCGTGATGGCGGGCTGCAAGCCGGAATATATGCCGGTCGTGCTGGGCGTGCTGGAGGCTGCGCTCGATCCGCTGTTCGTGCTGCACGGGCTGCTCTGCACGACGCATTTCTCGGGGCCACTGGTCATCATCAACGGACCGGCCGCAAAGGCGGTCGGCATGAACTCGGGCGTCAATGCGCTGGGCCAGGGCAACCGCGCCAATGCCACGATCGGCCGGGCGCTGCAGCTGATCGTGCGCAATGTCGGCGGCGGCCTGCCCGGCGGCATGGATCGCGCGACCCTGGGCAATCCCGGCAAGTACACCTTCTGCTTCGCCGAGGACGAATCCGATCCCGACTGGGAGCCGCTGGCGCAGCGCCGCGGCATCGCGGCCAGCAAGAGCGCCGTCACGCTGTTCCATGCCGAGGGCGTTCACGGCTTCATCGACCAGAAATCCCGTACGCCGGAGGAGCTGACGCGCTCGCTGGCCATGGGCCTGTTCGGCGTCGGCCATCCCAAGCTCTGCGATTCAGGCAACGCGGTGCTGGTGCTCTCGCCCGAGCACTACAAGATCTTCAAGGATGGCGGCTGGAACCGTCGCCGCATCGAGGAAGAACTGTATCAGGCACTGAAGCGGCCCGGCCGTGATCTGGTTTACGGCGCGCAGGGAGTGCCCGAAGGTCTTCCCGCCTCGATGGCCGACAAGATCGTCGACAAGTTTCCGCCTGACGGTCTGCTGATCGTTCGCGCCGGGGGACCGGCCGGGCTATTCTCCGCCATCATCGGGGGCTGGCCCGGACAGCGCGTTCGCGAGGAATGCCAGGCCGTCACCCACGAGATTCGCTGAGGAGCATCGAGCCATGAACTATTCGAGCAAGCTGCGCGATCCCACGGCCGAGACCTCGCCCACGCGCCGCGCCCGCCTCGCGCCGCCGCCCTCGCTCGACGGCAAGGTCGTGGCGCTGATGGATATCGGCAAGTCGCGCGGCGCCGAATTCCTCGACCGGCTCGAAGGGCACTTCAGGACGGCCGGCGTTGCGACGAAGCGCTATCGCAAGCCCACCAACACCAAGGTCGCACCGCCTGCGGTGCTGCAGACGATCGCGGCCGAGGCGCAGCTCGCGGTGATCGCCTTAAGCGATTGAGGCTCCTGTACATCGTGCAGTCTGCACGACCTTCATAGTCTCGACGGCCGCGGCCTCCCCGGCGTCAACATCGTGACCACCGAATTCGTGGACGGCGTCACCGCGCAAAGCGATGCGCTGGGCTTCGAGCCGGCGGTCGTCTACGTCCCGCATCCCATCCAGAACCGTACCCGGGCCGAGATCGACGAGATCGCCGACCGCGCGTTCGAGCAGGTGATGTCGCTGCTGAAGAGCGCCTGATCAGGATCATTCGCCTCCCCATTCAAATGGGGAGGTGTCGCGCTCAGAGCGCGACGGAGGGGTCATGGTCGATGCGATGGAGGGTCTGACCCCTCCGTCGGCGTACGACGCCGCCACCTCCCCATTTGAATGGGGAGGCAAGTCAATCCTTCTCTGGCACGACGGCGGGCTGGACGGTCTCCTCGACGGTCGCCTCCGGCTCGGGCTCGACCGGGGCGCTCGACTGTGGCGGCAACGGCGCGTTGGCGAGGAAGGCGGCGACGACGGCGGCGGTCGCGCGCGGCGCTTCCTCCATCGGGTTGTGGCCGAGATTCTCGAAGATCTCGAGCTTGGCGCCCTTGATGTCCTCCTGGAAGCGGAAGGCATCGGCGACCGGCACCCAGCGATCCTTGGCGCCCCAGATGATCAGGGTCGGCACGTCGATGCGCTTGAGCGGGGTGGGATCGAGCGGCTCCTGGGTGCGGGCGCGTTGCAAGGTCGCCTCGCGGTTGCCGGGGAAGCGCTGCAGGTCGGCATGGCGCTTGACCCGCTCGGATGTCGCCATCGCGGGATCGGCATAGGCTTCAGTGAGCGACCGGCGGACCAGTCCCTCTGGCTTGAAATAGATTCCGAGGTCGCCGACGAACGGCGTGCGGGCGAGCCGGGTCGGCAGAGGCGTATCGCCTCCCTGTCGGGGATAGCCGGCCGCATCGACCAGCACGAGCTGGATGACACGGTCGGGCCGCGTCGCCGCGAAGGTCCAGGCGACGGCGGCGCCCAGCGAATGGCCCGCCACGACGACCTTGTCGAGGTGCAGCGTGTCGATCAGCACTTCGATGAAATCGGCATAGGCCTCGACCGTGTATTCGTCGCGCGGCCACGGGCCGGTCAGGCCGTGGCCGGGCAGGTCGACGGAAATGACGCGCGCCTCCCTGCCCAGTTCGCGCGCCCAGCCTTCCCAGGCGTGCAGCGAGCCGTTCGAGCCGTGGATCAGCACGATGGGCACGCCGTCCGGATTGCCCTGCTCGCGGACATGGGCGTTGACGCCGCCGACATCGACGAAGCGCGAGCGGTCGTTCGTGTAGCGCGCGATCAATGTCTCGGGCGGCAGCGACGGCGTGTAGGCCCACATCGCCACGCCCGCGAACGCCGCCGCCCCGAACAGCGCATAAAGTGGCCAGCGCCGCGGTGGCGCCTCGTCCCTACGACGCCGCGGGGCCATCACCCGGCCTGTCGGTGGCGGTTTCCTTCATCTCCGGCGAAGGGTCGGCGTGCAGCGAGAAGTTGACCTTGTCGAGGCCGCGAAGCCTGATCTCCGGCACCGCGCCGGGATTGATGATCTTGTGTCCGATCAGCCTGGCCAGGATCGCACGGTTGAGGTCGTTGGTGACGATCAGCCGGTCCTCGAGGCGCGCGACGAAGACGAACAGCTCGAACTCGAGGCCGTCGGAACCGACCTTGACGAAGCGCACGATCGGCGCGGGGATGCGCAACACGCGCGCATGGGCCAGAGCCGCCTCGCGCAGGATCGTCTCCATGGCATCGACATCGGAGCCGACCGGAACGGTGAGCTTGATCTCGATGCGACTCGACGTGTCGGAATAGGTGCGGTTCACGACCGGATTCTGCAGGAACAGGCTGTTGGGCACGATGACGTGAGTGCGCTGGAACGTCTCGATCTCGGTGGCCCGGATGTTGATGCGCCGCACGAAGCCCTCGTGACCGTTCACCGTCACCCAGTCGCCCGCCTTGATCGGCCGCTCGACCAGCAGGATGACGCCGGAAATCACGTTGTTGGCGATGTTCTGCAGTCCGAGACCGATGCCGACCGACAGCGCGCCGAGCACGATGGCCAGGTTGGTGAAATCGACGCCCAGTGCGGCGATGCCCACCAGGATCGCGATCATCACGCCGGCGTAGTTGAGGCCGGCGTCGATCGACTGGCGCAGCGGCAACGGCGCCTCGACAGTCGGCAGCACGCGGTCTCGCACCACGCTGCGGACGAGCCGTGCCAGCAGCATGCACACGAAGAAGGCCACGATCGCCATGCCGACATTGCCGAGGGAGACGGTGACGCCGCCCACCTTGACGCCCCGCACGAGCTGGCCCAGCCCGTCGATCATCGCATCCGTATCGACGTTCCAGGCCGCCGGAATGGCGATCCCCAGCAGCAGGACCAAGGCGGCGTCGAACAGCAGCAGCACAAGGTACTGGCCGCGCAGCGTACTGTCCTCGGGCAGCCCGAACGCACGGCGCACGAAGGTGCCGGAGGGTGAGCCCGGAGCGGCGGCGGCGTCCAGGAGATCGGTCGCCAGCTTGTGAAGCAGGAAGGCGATCGCGATCAGCAGGCAGGTCGTCGAGATCGCGGTATGCAGGTGCGCGCCCAGCGTCGCATAGCCGATCAGCGAACAGACGATCGACGACAGGACGGCGACGACCAGCAGCAGGCGCGTCACCGCCCACCAGATCCCGCCGATCATCGGGGGGAGTTCGGAGCCCTCCGGGCGGGCGGCGTGCCAGGCGCGGTTCGACAGGGTCGGCAGGCTGAGCATGGCGACGACCGCCGTCAGCACGACGGCGCCGACCGAGGCGACCGCGTCGCGGCCCTCGCCGCGGCTGAGCGCGAGGTAGACGAATTCGAGCGGCAGGCTGACCGAGTAGAGCCGCCTGAGCGCTCGCGACAGGTATTGGGCGCTGTCGTCGCTGAAAGGCAGGGCACGCCATTCGGGGCGTGCCGGCGACAGGGCCGCGGCAGTCATGCCGAAGACCAGCAACAGGAGAATGAGGCGACCGACGGCTTCGGGGATCAGCACGTCGATTGGCGCCGGCGGATTGGCCGCCAGCAGCAGCTTGCCGATCAGCCACACCGCCAGGATGGGGACGAGCACGAGGCCCAGCCCGTCGATGGCGCTGATGATGGTCTGATCGTGCCGCGCGTCGATGTGCGTGCCGCCGCGGCCGAAGCGGCGGCGCAGCGCGCGCCCGACCCACGACAGGATGATCGTGAGCGCGGCCCACAGGCCGAGCGGCACCAGCTCCGGGCTGCCGGAGCTCAAGGTGAGGAAACCTTCATGACTCCAGTTCGCCATCGTGCCGGTCAGGCTCTTCACCGAGGCCACGAGTTGCGGCCCGATCTTGTGCCACACGGCGGGCGACAGCGGTGAAGGGTCGCGGCGCAGCAGGGTCTGCAGCACCAGCTCGCCACGCACCTTGGTCAGGCGCTCCAGCAGCTGGTCGGCGCGGGCGATCACCACCTCGCATTGCTTGACCCGGCTCTCCGCGACCGTGGCCTGTTCGGTAAGCCGTTCCCGTTCCGCCTTTACGGCGTCGGTTTCAGGTGGTGCGTCGGTACCGGGCTTCACCTCGAGCGGCGCCAGGAGCTTCTTCGTGTCGGCAAGGTCGTTGCGCGCAAAGGCGGCGGCGGCCATCGCGGCCGCGCGCACGTCTGTCGTTTGCTCGCGCAGGCCGTCGATCTCGACCGGCAGCAGGTCGGCCTGCTCGGTGCGGGCGGCGATGCGGTCGAGCTGACGGCCCCAGAGTTCGACGAGCTGGCCGAAAGGCCGCTGCGGCTGCGGCACGGTCTGGGCGGAAGCCGTCACGCTTGCGAACAGCAGCACGAACAATGCGAGGCGAGCTAGAGACCGCATTCGGTGCGCGATTCCCGGAGACGATGAAGGGCTTTGCAAGGTCACTACCACGGGTGGCCCGGAGCAAGCCACGTCACTGACGGTCTGGCCGCTCAGCAGGGCGAAATAAGGGCGCCGCTTCGGCGTTGACAGCGTCGTGGCGACGCGGAACCTTGCCGCCCGAAATGTGAAGGGGAGACGAGTGATGGCCGAAGGGCAAGGTTCCGTGGGCGAAATCCGCATCGAGCCCGCCCGGCTGCACGCCTTCACCATGGCGATCTGCCGGGCCGACGGCAGTTCCGCCGAGGAGGCGAAGCTCGTCGCCGACCATCTCGTACTCGCCAACCTGTTCGGCCATGACAGCCACGGCGTCGGCATGATGCCCTCCTATATCCAGAACACGCTGAACGGCGCCTGCAGGCGCAACCACCACGCCGCGATCGAGCGCGACAATGGCGCGGTCATCGTGGTCGAGGGCGGCGCCGGATACGGCCAGGTCATCGCCAAGGAGGCGATGGACATCGGCATCGAGCGCGCCAGGAAGCATGGCGTCTGCGTTGTCGGGCTGAAGAACTCCCATCACATCGGCCGGATCGGCCACTGGGGCGAGCAGTGTGCGCGCGCCGGCATGGTGAGCACGCATTGGGTGAACGTGCACGGTCACAAGTCGCTGGTCGCGCCGTTCGGCGGCGCCGAGGCGCGCTTCACCACCAATCCCTACTGCACGGCCATTCCGCGCAAGGGCCAGGAGCCGATCGTGCTCGACTTCGCGACCAGCCAGGTGGCGATGGGCAAGGTGCGGGTCGCCAACAACAAGAAGATCCAGATGGAGGAAGGCCTCCTGATCGACGCCGGCGGCAACGCCACCACCGAACCCGGCGTGATGTACAACGCCCCCTACGGCGCCATCCTGCCGTTCGGCCTGCACAAGGGCGGCGGCCTCGCCGTGATCTGCGACCTGCTGGCCGGCGCGCTGACCGGCGGCCGCACGCACAGCCCGCGCACGATCAAGAAGGACGGTACCGACATCATCAACAACATGCTGTCGATCATCATCGACCCCGACTCGATGGGCGGTACCGCCTTCTTCGAGGACGAGGTCGACACCTTCATCGGCTGGGTGAAGTCGGCCAAGCCGCAGCCCGGGGTCGCCGAGGTGCTGGTGCCGGGCGAGCCCGAGCGGGCGCGCAAGCTCGACCGCGAGAAGAACGGCGTGCCGATCGACACCACCACCTGGCAGCAGCTCGTGGATACGGCCCGCAAGGTACGCTTGAACGACACGGATATCCCGCAGATGGTCGGCGCCTGACGCGACCGGAAGACGACAGGAGACCACCATGGCCAGGATGAAGCTCTACTACGCGCCGTCGTCGCCCTATGCCCGCAAGGTCAGGGTGCTGGCGATCGAGACCGGCCTCGACAAGAAGATCGACATGGTGAACGTGGCCCTGACCCCGGTCGCGCCCAATGCCGACGTCGACAAGCACAGTCCGATCGGCAAGATCCCGGCCCTGTCGACCAAGAACATGGACCTCTTCGACTCGCCGGTGATCTGCGAGTATCTCGACAGCCAGCACAAGGGCCGCAAGCTGTTCCCGCGCAAGGGCCGCGAGCGCTGGATGGCGCTGCGCCAGCAGGCCATGGCCGACGGCCTGCTCGATGCCGCGCTGCTCGCCCGCTACGAGAGCTTCCTGCGGCCGGAGGAGAAGCGCTGGCCCGACTGGTCAAAGGGCCAGATGAAGAAGATCGACGGCGTGCTCGACCAGCTCGAGGCAGAATCCAAGGCGCTCAAGGGCAAGCCCACGATAGGCACGATCTCGATCGGTTGCGCCCTCGGTTATCTCGACTTCCGCTTCGGTCATCACGACTGGCGGGCGAAGCGGCCGAAGCTCGCGAAATGGTTCGCGGCCTTTGCCAAGACGCCGTCGATGAAGGCCACGGTCCCGCCGCCGGCCTGAGATCATGACCGCCGACCAGATCATCGCCCGCCTCGGCCTGCAGCTGCATCCCGAGGGCGGCCATTATCGCGAGACCTTCCGCGCACCCGCCGGCAAGGAAGGTCGCGGGGCCAGCACGGCGATCTTCTTCCTGCTCAAGGCAGGGGAGCGGTCGCATTGGCACCGAGTCGATGCCGACGAGGTCTGGCATCACTATGACGGGGCGCCGCTGGAACTTTCGATGAGCGACGATGGCCGCACGGCCCGCCACCGGCGCCTCGGCCGCGACTTCGGTCTGGGCGAGACGCCGCAGATCGTCGTGCCACGCGGCGTCTGGCAGGCCGCCCGGTCGCTCGGCAACTGGACGCTGGTGGGCTGCACGGTCGCGCCGGCCTTCGACTTCGCGGGCTTCGAACTCGCGCCGCCGGGTTGGGCGCCGGGCGTCTAGAGCGGGAAGACTCTAGGTTCGAGCGTATCCTGCTTTTGCGAAATAGTTGGCGCACTCTGCGGGCTGGACGGTAGGCAATAGGGCGGCGATAGCGCTGTAGATTGCGTCGTGGGTGCGTCGTGC
>JAGNNA010000555.1 GCA_017990895.1 Reyranella sp. | reverse complement strand
CCAACACCTCGATGCTGGACATCAACCACATCGCGGCCTTCACGCGCCGCCCGGCCGACGTGATCGGCACGCACTTCTTCAGCCCGGCCCAGGTCATGAAGCTGTTGGAAGTGGTGCGCGGCGCAAAGACCGCCAAGGACGTCCTCGCGACGACCATGAAGCTCGCCAAGGCGCTCAAGAAGACCGCCGTGGTCTCGGGCGTGTGCGACGGCTTCATCGGCAACCGCATGATCGAGCAGTACTCGCGGCAGGCCATGTTCCTGCTCGAGGAAGGCGCGAGCGTGCAGCAGGTCGACGCGGCCGTCGAGAAGTTCGGCTTCATGATGGGCCCGTTCCGCATGAGCGACCTCGCCGGCAACGATATCGGCGCGCACATCCGCAAGCGCCGCTACGTCGAGACGCCGTCGGTGATCTATTCGAAGGTCGCCGACAAGCTGTGCGACCTGGGCCGCTTCGGCCAGAAGACCAGCGCGGGCTGGTACGACTACAAGCCCGGCGACCGCACGGCCTACCCCTCGTCCGTGGTGGACGAGCTGGTGGCGGCGCACCGCGCGTCGATCGGCGTGAAGACGCGCAAGATCGATGACCGCGAAATCGTCGACCGGCTCGTCTACGCGCTGGTCAACGAGGGCGCGGCGATCCTCGAGGAAGGCATCGCTCAGCGCGCCTCCGACATCGACATGGTGTACCTGATGGGCTACGGATTCCCGATCTATCGCGGCGGCCCGATGCTCTACGCCGACACGGTCGGGCTGTACGCCGTCGTTCAGCGCATGCGGCAGTTCGCCGCCAATCCGCACGGCGATCCGGCTGCCTGGAAGCCTTCCCCCCTGCTCGCGCGCCTCGCGGCCGCGGGTGGCACGTTCAACGCCAACACTGGAGGTGCCGCATGAGCACCGAGGCCGTCATCGTCTCCACGGCGCGCACCGCGCTGGCGAAGTCCTGGAAGGGTTCCTTCAACATGACGCACGGCGCCACCCTCGGTGGCCACGTCGTCAAGGCCGCGATCGAGCGCGCCGGCATCGAGGCCGTCGACGTCGAGGACGTGATCATGGGCTGCGCGCTGCCCGAGGGCGCCACCGGCAACAACATTGCGCGGCAGATCGCGCTGGCGGCCGGGTGTCCGGCCAGCGTGTCGGGCCTGACCGTCAACCGCTTCTGCTCGTCGGGCCTGCAGTCGATCGCGCTTGCCTCGCAGCGCATCATCGCCGGCGAGGGCTCGGTGTATGTCGCGGGCGGCCTGGAGGCCATCTCCTGCGTGCAGGGCGAGATCAACCAGCACATGCTCAAGGACCCGGTCCTCAACGTCAAAAAGCCCGAGATCTACCTCTCGATGCTCGAGACGGCCGAGATCGTCGCCAAGCGCTACGGCATCTCGCGCGAGGCGATGGACCACTACGGAGCGCGCAGCCAGCAGCGGGCGGGTGTCGCGCAGGCGGCCGGGCATTTCCGCGAGGAGATCGCGCCGATCACGGTCACCATGGCCGGCATCGACAAGGCGACCAGCGCGCTGTACACGAAGCAGGTCACGGTGTCCGAGGACGAGGGCCTGCGCCCCGATACCACCTACGAGGCCGTGGCCAAGCTGAAGTCCGCGATGCCGGGCGGCCTGATCGCCGCGGGCAACGCCAGCCAGTTCTCCGACGGCGCAGGCGCCTGCGTCGTCATGAGCGCGGCCGAGGCGGCGAAGCGCGGCATCAAGCCACTGGGCATCTTCCGCGGCTTCGCGGTGGCGGGCTGCGAGCCAGACGAGATGGGCATCGGCCCCGTGTTCGCCGTGCCCAAGCTGCTCGCGCGCGCGGGGCTCAAGGTCGCGGACATCGGCCTGTGGGAGCTCAACGAGGCCTTCGCCGTGCAGGTGATCTACTGCCGCGACAAGCTGGGCATTCCAGACGACCGGCTCAACGTCGACGGTGGCGCGATCGCGGTCGGCCACCCCTACGGCATGAGCGGCCAGCGCCTCACGGGCCACGCGCTGCTCGCGGGCAAGCGCCTCGGCGCGAAGTACGTCGTCGTGACCATGTGCATCGGCGGCGGCATGGGCGCCGCGGGCCTGTTCGAAGTTGTCTGATTCCAGCGGGGCGGCGGCCACGACCGTAGCCTGCCGCCCCGGCTGTGGCGCCTGCTGCGCCGCGCCATCCATCACGAGCCCGATTCCGGGCATGCCCGACGGCAAACCCGCCGGCGTGCCCTGCGTGCAATTGACCGCCGACTATCGCTGCGCGCTGTTCGGCCGCCCCAAGCGGCCGGCGTTCTGCGCCAGCCTCAAGCCGAGTGCGGACATGTGCGGCGATTCTCGCGAGCACGCCATCACGTGGCTGGCGAATCTCGAGCGCCTGACCGCGCCACGTTAGAAATCCGCCTGCGGTTATTTCGGCTAGACTGCGCCTTCCGGCGTAACAACCATAGGCGATCTCGATGGTCGGGGCCATTTTTGGCTGACCAGAAATCGTGAACCCAGGAGCAATGGACATGCGTCAGATCACCCGTCCCCAGCCTATCGGCAAGACTCTCGGCCTCTCGATCTGCGCAGTGCTGTCGGC
>JAGNNA010000198.1 GCA_017990895.1 Reyranella sp. | reverse complement strand
ACAAACTGGTCGAGGCCGGGCTTACGGTCATCGACGCCAACACGGCGGGCAACGACGGCTACTACACGTCGAGCGTCGACAATCGCACGATCTGGGTACAACTCACCACCGCCGACCAGTTCAATACTCTGTTCGGCGGCGGGGATCAGATCCTTCAATACTCGCCCTCCGAAGACCTTTACTATTGGGACACCGACCTGGTGCTTCCGGACGACTGGGGTGTCGTCGGCCTGTGGTTCGATACTTGGGATGCGCTTGCCCCGGCCACTGACCTCGGGACCGACCCTCCCAAGAGTCTGGAGCAGGGCGCACAGAGCCCGGGCAACAGCGGCACGACCGCGCCGTTGAAGCCGCAGGACATCGCCGCCAGGTACAATTTTCCCCTCGACGGACAGGAGGTCTCGACCGGCATCGTCGGTCTGATCGAGCCGGCTACCGGCAGCTACCTGGACGGCGATCCGCTCGGCACGGGCTTCCAGGCGCTGCTCGACGAGTATCGGAACATGATGGGCGTCGCCGGTAACGGGCAAATCTCCGTGCAAGGTCTCAACGGCCAGACCTCCGCACAGGAAGAGCGTTCGGCCGATGTCGGGGTGGTCGCGGCCATCAACCCAATTCCGACATTCAGCTCTTCAACGGCTCAGGCGGGACCTTCCAGAATGCCGGAGGCGGCATCTTCAGCGCCGCCCAGGCTTCGATCTGGAATCCCGCCGGAGACCGGCCTCCCGTTACATCGAGCTCGTGGACCGACCTCGTCGCGCCGGCGGCCAACTCACCCTTCTGGGTCGCCTATCAGCAGCTCTACATCGACGCCGCCCTGAAGAACCAGACCACCGTCATCGCGGCAAGGAACGGCGGATCGGGCGGGCAGATCGCCAACGGCCTGACCAATATCAGTTCCACCGAGGCGCAACCCTACAATATCCTGGTGGGCGGCACGTCCCTGTCCGGTCAGGCGACCGCGATGACGGACCCGACGTTGCTCAACATGGCCAATGCGGCGCTTCAGGGCGACAGGGACACGCTGTGGCGCATGATGATGAGCGGTCTCACGACGCTTCCTTCGGCGGCCACCGACATCGACAAATTTCTCGAGACCGTGTGGAACCTGTACGACCTGAGCGGCGATACGATCAGCGGCTACACCGTGAATTCCACAGGCACGGGCGGCGTCGACGTCACCCAGAGCACGCCACCCTCCTATCAGGCCGATTACGGGCTCAATCCCTTGTCCGCCGATTCGCTGGGAGGAAGCGGTCGCGGCGTGCCCGACGTGTCGGCCGACGCCGGCGGCAACATGGCCTACTGGGTGCCCGATGAAGACATGTATACGTATGGCGATGCCGAAGACTACTGGTTCTACGGAACCAGCGTCGCCGCGCCGCTCTGGGCGTCCCTGATCACCCAGTTCAATTAAATCTTCAACAACCAGGGGCTGCCGAATCTCGGCTACATGAACGATCTGCTCTACATCGCCTCGGCGATCGCACCGGGCTCGTTCAACGACATCAACATCGGCCGCAACAACTCGACCTTTTACTACGATACGTCGGGCCGCTATCTGATCGACGGCTGGTCGGTCTCGGCGACCGACATCGGCTACTCGGCCGGGCCGGGCTATGACTACGTGACCGGTCTCGGTACGCCGAATGGCGTGTTGCTGGGGCGCGCGCTCACCGCCATCGCACACACGCAGAGTTCGTTTCCGAACCAGGCGGCCGTGCTCGACTCCGACGGCACCGGCGGCTGGACGAGTGGCGCCGACCAGTCGCTGCTCTTCCAGATGGTGTCATCGAGCTCGGCGGAGGTTGTCATCGGAATCGACGGCAGCAGCTACGGCTTCCGGAGCGGCATCACGCAATCCCATGCCTGGACGGCGCAGCTCGCCCAGCAGGTGCTGCAGTCCGATTTCGATCCCAACCTCGTGCGCCTGTTCGACAAGGCAGGGCAAGGAAAGGTCGTGTAGAACATCCTGGCCGACGGCGACAGCCTGTCGGTGTCGCTGGGCGGCAGCGCCGCCGGCGCACCGCAAGCGAACCTCACCAGCGACTACGGCTTCGCCAGCTTCGTCGTCGGCGATAGCAGCGTCACCGTCGCGCGCGCCGTCGCCACCGCCGATACGGCAGGCGGCGCGGACAACCAGATGGCCGTGGTGCGCGTGCGCTAGAACGGTCAGGACAGTACCGCCGTCAGCTTCTACCAGGTCGACGATCTCTCGGGCACGATCGATGGGCTGCGCCCCGGCCAAGCGGGCTATGCCGCAGCGGCACAGGCTGCTGCCTATCGGCTCTTCACCGGTGGCACCGTGATCAACGGCCCCGGTTATGGCAATTACGGGCAGAACCTGCTGATGGACATCGACGCCGGCGACTACATCGCCATGTCGCTGACCAACAGCAGCAGCGGCTATGTCTATTGGGCCTTTTCGCAGGCCAATCCGGATGGTCAGGCCCACCTGTGGAGCTACGGGCTGAACACCTGGGGCTGGGAAGATCTGGTGGGCGGCGGCGACCGCGACTTCAACGACCTGATCGTGCAGCTCGACTTCACCAGCGCGTCGGGCAACAACCTGCTGATCTGACGGCCTTCGCGCTGCGGCGCCTCATGGCTTAGGCGGAGAACAGCAAGGACGTGGTTTTCGCCCGGGCGAAGCGGCCATAATGCGTCCAAATCTCGGGAGGACGACGCATGGTTAAGCCGGTTCGCAGGATCGTGACGGGCCACGACGAGCAGGGACGCTCGGTGTTCCTCGAGGACCGGCCGGCGCCCCATCCGTTTTCGCCGTCGCACTCGCCGAATGTCGGTCTTACGAACCTCTGGCTGGTTGATGCCCTGCCGGCCTCGAACGGAGAAGGCCAGGCCGACCCCACCGCGCGGCCGTTCAAGCTGGAGCCACCGCCGGCCGGCAATGTCGTTCGCATCGTCGAGTTCCCACCCGACCGTGAGCGCAACTACGGCAACCAGGCCGAGGTCTTCCGCCAGTACGGCGCGGCGCAGGCGCACGACGAGGCCGCCCGCCATCCCGGCTTCCACAAGACCCACAGCGTCGACTACGCGGTCGTCATCGAGGGTGAGATCTGGGCGCTCATGGATGTCGGCGAGACCTTGATGAAAGTGGGCGACGTCCTGATCCAGCGCGGCACCAATCATGCCTGGGCCAATCGCACAGACCACATCGCCCGCGTCCTGTTCGTCCTGAACGGGGCCGCGCCGGCCTGATCAGGCCGCCTTGCGCCCTCGCGCCGACGGCTTCTTCTTGTTGGCGCCAGCGGCGGCTGCATAGCGTTCGGCCCGCTTGCGCTCGGGACCGTCGCCCTGGAGGCTTTTCTTCAGGGCGGCCATCAGGTCGACGATGCCGGACTCCGCTTCCTCGCGCACCAGCCTGCTCTTCACCAGCTTGCCCTTCTTCTTCTCCTCGATCAGGGCGCGCAGGGCGTCTTCATAGCGGTCGGTGAAGTCGGCGGGATTGAAGTCGCCCGATTGCTGCGCCACGGTTTTCTCGGCGATCTCCAGCATCTGCGCATTGGGCCTCGGCAGCTCTGGATGGCCGATCTCGTCGAGTTGGCGCACCTCCGCGGCCGTGCGCAAGGTGATCAGCACCAGCCCATCCTCCTCGATCTCGATGGCGCAGACGCGCTCGCGGGTGCTCATGACCAGCCGGCCGATCGCCACCATGCCCTTGCGCTTCATCGCCTCGCGGATCACGGCGAAGGCCTCGATGCCCGTCTTGCCCGAGGGCACCATGTGGTAGGGCGTATCCCAGTAGAGGCGGTCGATGGTCTCACGCGGAACGAACTTTTCGATGTCGATGATGCGCGTCGATTCAAGCTTCACACCCTCGAAATCCTCCTTGTCGAGCACGACGTACTCGTCCTTGGCGATCGCGAACCCCTTCACCAGGTCGCCGCGCGACAGTTCCTCGCCGCTGCCGGCGTCGACCGTCTTCATCCGGATGCGGTTGTTGGTCTTCGGATTGATCAGGTTGAAGCGCACTGTCTCCGCCTCGGTCGTCGCCGCCCAAAGGGAGACAGGACAGGTCACCAGGGAAAGGTGCAGATGCCCTTCCCAGCTCGGTCGTGCAGCCATTTTCAGATCCCCTCACGTACGGGCGATTCAACTGCGTCTGCTCGCCATTGTTGCAGCGCGCGAAGGGCGTCCGGAGGATTTCAACCAGTGGCGGTCGTTCCGATTTTGATCTCACAATCCATTGGGGCGAATGGGAACTCCAACGCCCGCGAAGCATTGCATTGGTTCTGCAATCCAGTCCGAGGAGTTTACATGCGCTCGATCTTCGCCGTACCCGCCGTCCTGTTTCTCTCTGCCGGGCTCGCGTTCCCGGCTCTCGCCAAGGACCGCCTCGTCACCGACCAGGAGCGCGCGAAGCTCGAGGAGGCGGTGAAGGCGGCGGGCTGCAGCGGCGGCAAGATGGAGTTCGACGACGACAAGGCGACGGCGCATCCCGCCGGCAAGTTCGAGGTCGATGACGCGATGTGCGGCAACCAGAAGCACGACCTCGTCTTCGATACCGACTTCAAGATGCTGTCCAAGAAGCCCGACTGACGCGACGGGCCTCAGCCCGGCAGCTCGTGCGGCTGCCAGGCTGAGGCTGCGTCCCGGGCGATGCGGGTGAAGTTGCGCACCAGGACGGAAGAATTTCCGCTGCGCCATACCGCTACCACGGGCAGCGGCGCGGGCTTGTCCGCGATGGCGAGGCAGCGCAGGCCGGGCATGTTGAAGTTGGTCACCGTCGACGGCGACAGGGCGACCCCCACGCCCGCCCCGACGAAACTCGCGACGGTGTGGATCTGGTCGGCGTACTGGGCGATGCGGGGCTCGAACCCGGCCCGCCGGCACATCTCCATGACGCGGGCATGAATGAGCGGTGAGCCGGCGCGCGAGTACATGACGAAGGGCTCGGCCGCGAGTTGCCGGATGGTGACCGCCCGGCGGGACGCCAGGACATGATCGGCCGGGACGAGCGCGAGGAACGGCTCCCGGATCAGTGTCACCATCTGCAGTGACCGACTGCTGATCGGCGGACGCAGAAGACCGACATCGATGATGCCGTTTTCGAGGCATTTCACCTGGTTCGGATTGCTCATCTCGCGGAGCTCGAGGTCGACATCGGGATAGGCGGCACGAAAACGCACCACGATGCCGGGGAGGATCGTGAAAGGTGTGGAGCGCACGAAGCCGATGACGAGCCTGCCGGTCTCCCCGGTTCCCAGACGCCGGACGTCGGCTTCGGCCTGTTCGGCACCGTCGAGAAGACGCCGCGCGCGCTCGTAGAGCAGCAGTCCCGCCTCCGTGACTTCGAATTTCTTCTGGCTCCGATGCAGCAGAACGACGCCCAGTTCGCGTTCGAGCTTCTGGATTTGACGGGTGAGGGGTGGTTGGGCGATGCCCAGCGAAACGGCGGCACGCCCGAAATGACCTTCGCGTACCACGGCGCTGAAATAGCGAAGCGTTCTCAAGTCCATGGCTTGATACCATACAGGTATCAGTGAGGGCCGCCAACGATATTGGACGTATTGCCCGAATGGGGGCAACGTCGGGTTGCAGCTCGCGCGGGTTTGCGAAAGCGCGCTGCGGCGTCGTCCGGAAAGCATAGCCGAGCTTGGAGAAGGCCAGGCAAGGTTTTTGTCGGGGAACGCCGATCCCGCGCACGGGCTCGTGAACAAGATGGAAGAGAGATAGATGGCCAAATCACATCCCGTCGACGCGCATGTCGGTGTTCGCATGCGCCAGCGGCGTACCCTGCTCGGCATGAGCCAGACCAAGCTGGGCGAAGCCGTCGGCCTCACCTTCCAGCAGGTCCAGAAGTACGAACGCGGCTCCAATCGCGTGGGCTCGAGCCGGCTCTATGAGTTCTCCAAGGCCCTCGACGTCCCGGTATCCTACTTCTTCGACGAGATGCCGGGGAACGCCCTGTCCGGCCGCCCGATGGCCGCCAAGGTCAAGAGGGGGAGTGGTTTCGGCGAGGCAGGTACCCCGTTCGCGACCGAGAAGGATCCGCTGATCAAGCGCGAGACGCTGCAGCTCGTGCGGGCCTACTACAAGATCCGCGACGAACCGGTTCGCCGGCGCGTTTACGAGCTGGTGAAGACCATGGGCGAGACCAGTCACGCCAGCCGCGACGGGAAGAAGAAGTAGTCCAGCCCGTCAGGCCTCTCCCCGGTTGGGGGAGAGGCGTTCTTCCGGACCAAGCCGCGAGCAGGTGCTCTGCGATCTGCACGGCGTTCAGCGCGGCCCCCTTCAGCAGTTGGTCGCCGGCCACGAACAACGAGATCGAGTGGCCCGTCGGATCGCCCAGGTCCTGGCGAATGCGGCCGACCAGGATGTCGTCCTGCTGGCTGGCATCGCGCGGCATCGGGAATACGTTGCGCTCGCGATCGTCGACGATGCGCACGCCCGGTGCGTTGGCGAGCAGCGCCCGCACGCGGGCCTCGTCGATCGGCCGTTCGCACTCGAAGGTGACGGCGGCGGCGTGGGCACGCAGGACCGGCACGCGCACGCAGGTCGCCGACAGCCGAAGCTCCTCGTCGCCGTAGATCTTGCGGGTCTCGCGCATGACCTTAGTCTCTTCGTCGTTGTAGCCGGTCGCGGGATCGATCGCGGTGTTGTGGCTGAACAGATTGAACGCATAGGGATGCGGCAGCACCCTGGGCTGGAAGCTGCGGCCGTCGAGATAGGCGCGGGTCGAATCGGCCAGCTCGTCCATCGCCGCCGCGCCGGCACCCGAGGCGGCCTGGTAGGTGGCGATGTTCATCCGCCGGATGCGATTATGCAGGTGGATGGGCCACAGCGGCGTGATGGCGATGATCGCCGCGCAGTTGGGATTGGCGACGATACCCTTGTGGTTGGCGATGGCGCCGGCATTGATCTCGGGAATCACCAGCGGCACCTCGGGATCCATCCGGAAGGCCGAGGAATTGTCGACCACGATGGCGCCGGCCGCGACGGCGATGGGAGCGTAGCGCTTCGAGATTCCGCCGCCCGCGGAAAACAGGGCGATGTCGACGCCCTCGAAGCTCTTTTCCGTCAGCTCCTGGACGACGAGGGCCTTGCCGTCGAATGACAGTTCACGGCCCACGGAGCGCGCGGACGCGAGCAGGCGCAGCTCCTTCACCGGGAAGCGGCGCGCGGCGAGGCAGCGGAGGAACTCGACGCCGACGGCGCCGGTCGCACCGACGATTGCCACTGTGAGAGGTCTCGAACTCATGTCTGTCTCCTTCGTTTGAAGCCGGGAGACGGACCCCTAGAAAGACAAAGGCCCCGTCCGAAACCGGCGAGGCCTGTGAGGTCGTCCTATGTCACGTTCGACTTTACGCGCACGTCCTCGCCGGCCCACCGAAGGTGGTCGTTTTGGTGGTCGTGGTCGTTTTGGTCGCGAAACGCAGCATGGGAGGGATATAGGGCGAGGGCCGGGCGGCTGTAAAGACCGCCCGGTCGAGAGTCAGTTCAGGCGCAGGAACGGCCTGTCGCCGCAGACGGTGACGCGGTGGCCATACCGGCGATGGGGGAAGTAGTCGAACATGGCGTGGTGCTGGACGCAGCGATTGTCCCAGAAAGCCACGGAGTTGGGCTGCCACTTGAACCGGCACTGGAACTCCGGCGTCTCGATGTGGCGGTAGAGCATCTCGAGCAGCGCGTCGCTCTCATGGCGCTTGAGCTGCGGGATGCGGAGCGTGAAGCCGCGATTGACGTAGAGGCTCTGCCGGCCCGTCACCGGGTGAGTCCGCACGACCGGGTGCTCGGCGTTGGGGAACTTGATGTCGTCGCGGTCCGTGGCCTTGGTGCGATAGTAGTGCGCCTTGGAACTGTCGTGCAGCGCGGTCAGCCCCTGCAGCATCCGCTTGATCGGCTCGGAGAGCGTGTCGTAGGCGCGGTACATGTTGGCGAACAGCGTGTCGCCACCGCCCTCGGGCGGAACCTCGGTGAGATGGAGGATTGATCCCATCGGCGGCTCGAGGTCGCACGACACGTCGGTGTGCCATTCCTCGCCCGCGACGTGCTTCGAGTTCTCGTCGGCCTTGATCACCAGGATCTCGGGATGCTCGGGAAAGGTGATGGGCGCGTTGGGATGGACGTGCAGCGGCCCGAAGCGCCGGCCGAACTCCTTGTGCTGCTCGATCGACATCTTCTGGTCGCGGAAGAAGATCACCAGGTTCTCCATGAGCGCATCGTGCACCTCCTGGAACTGCTGGTTGCCGAGCGGCTTGCCGAGATCGACACCGAAGATCTCCGCCCCGATGGACGGCGTCAGTTTGCGCACTTCGATCGACTGATAGGCCATTGGTATTTCCTCCTTTCCCGCAAGGATATGCCGGTAGAACTTGTTCGTCCCCCGCAAAAACATTCCATGCGCGAAATCCGGGGCCGGGGGCCCAGGAATCCGGTAGACTGAAACAGCGATGAGGATCGACGTCGATCATTATCTGGTGCTGGGCGTGCCGCGGACGGCGGACGCGGCAACGATCCGTGCCGCCTATGTCGCACTGGCCAAGCGCTATCATCCCGACGTGGCGACCGGGAATCCCGAACTCGCGGCGTTCAACTTCCGGCAGATCACCGACGCCTACCAGACGCTTTCCGATCCGGACGCACGTGCGCACTACGATGCGAAGGTGCGGGTAGCGCTCGACGCCGAGCGGACCCGGCGCGAGCAGGCTGCCGCAGCCTTGTGGGCGGTAACGCCGGCCGCCAAGGCGGACGACCGCGGAGAAGCTGTTCGGCAAATCCGCGTCCAGTGCGGGCAGGACGGCAGCCGCCAGGTCGCCGGCAGGGGGTCCCTTCAGACCGTTGCTTCCGCCCAGGCCCCCCTCGCCGCCGGCCTATCTGCCGCACGCCGACGCGATGGCGCGGCGTCGTTCGATCCTGGTCGTCGCCGCCGTGCTGATGACCTTCATCGGGGTCGGTGGCTATCTTGCGACACGCGCGATGAAGGGACCGGGTCTGCAGGTCATGGCGGCGGAAACCGCGCGACCTGCGGCCGAGGTGAGGCCGGCAGTCGAGGCAAAGCCGCAAGTCAGGGTAAAACCCACGCCCGTCCCCCCGGTCAACCAGCCGAGCCAACTCGCCCCCTGGGGCGTCCCCTCCCCCTCGGCGCCGCTGCCCGGTCCGATGGCAGGTCGTTCGACGGTGCTGACGCCCGTGCCGCCCCTGAACGTCGACGGCCAGTCGGTCTGCGTCGCCGACGACGGCGCAAAGTTCGCCATCGTGAACCGCGGCGGCGAGCCGACCGTGATCTACAATGGCGCGCCGCCGGTGCGCGCCTCGGTCCAGCTGGCGGACCGCTATCTCCTCGTGCTGAACAACATCGTGCCG
>JAGNNA010000005.1 GCA_017990895.1 Reyranella sp. | reverse complement strand
CCGCCGCCTCGATCTTCCCGACCATGCCTTCGTGCAACACCTATGCGCCGTCGATCATGGGCGGCGAGAAGATGGCGGATATTTTGAAGGGCGCCGCCTGAGAGTCATTGGAGCGCGCCACTCCAGTGGCGCTCAAGGGGTGTCGAAACGCAAAGCAAGAGCGCCACTGGAGTGGCGCGCTCCATTGCTACATCACGACCGGCTTGCCGCTGATCAGGGCGGTACCGGTCATTGCGGCGACCAGCTTGCCGTCGGCACGCACGACGTCGATGCGGTAGTTCGAGGCCTTGCTGGAGCGCGAGATTTCGACCGCCGTGGCCGTCAGCACGTCGCCCAGCCGCACGGCCATGCTGTAAATGATGTGGGCATCAATGCTGCCCGAGACGACGCCCTGCGAATTGCAGGCATAGCCGAAGGCCGCATCCGCCAAGGTGAAGGTCACGCCGCCATGGCCGACGCCGTTGAAATTGAGGTGGCGTTCCTCGATCGCGACCCGCGTCACGGCACGGCCGAGCGAGGCCTCGACGAATTCGATGCCGAGGGCGCGGGCAAATGTGTCCCGCCCGGCCAGCGCCGCGACGTCGATCATTCCGCCGCCTGTCGCAGCGGCGGCGTCGCGGAGGCGATGGCGGCCAGTGTCTTCGACAGCGATTCACCCTCGGGATCGGCCAGCGCGGCCACGCGCGCATTGGCGACGGCGTCGGCCGCAGCGCGGGGCGTCAGGCGTCCGGCCAGTGCCGGTGCGATCACCTCGTCGGCGATGCGGCGGTAGTTTCCGAGGCCGCGCTTGTGGGTATCGCCGTAGCCCTTGATGAGGCGCGCCGATTCCGCGATCTCGCGCGCGAGGTCGATACCAAGTGGCGCGGCGGCACGAATCTGACCGAGCCAGCGTCCGATCTCGGCCTGCTCCTCGACATAACGCGAGGTGCGTGGCCGCCACCAACGCAGGCCCGCGACGAGGCGCAGTCGCGCGAAGCCCAGGATGGTCGACGTGCGTACATGCATGGAGAAGTAAGTCTTGCCGAGGCGCCCGGTCCGCTCGCCCCAATCAAGCAGACGCTTCGCGAGTGACGGCGGCAGGATGGCCGCGATCTCCTCGATTCCCGGCTTGAAATGCTCGGTGATATCCAGCGGCTCGTGATCCATGGCGCGCACCTCGACCCGCACGCGCGCCACGCGCTCGGCCGAGGTCTTGGCCTGGGCGACTCGGATCACGTCCTCGAACGACATGCGCACCGCGAGATGCCGCGCCACGTCGCGCAGCAGTTCGGCGGAGCCCAGCGCGTGGATCGTGTCGAGCCAGTCCAGGTAGAGCGTCGCGTAGCGCTGGTCCTGATAGGCGGTGAGCCGACGGATGCCTTCCTCCACGATATCGAGGCTGGACGCCGGATAGGTGCGCCGCGCGCGTTCGATCAGGTCCTCGACACCCTGCGCCGCGCTCTGCCGCTTGCGATGCTCACGTACCGCCTGTTCCAGTTCGCCCCGCGCATGGCCGCGCCCGAAGGCAAAGGCCGCGAGGTTGGTGTCGACTGACTTGCCAGCATGGCGGATCGCGGCCTCGAAGGCGCCGTCTGGAATCGGCAGCCTGCCCGAGCCGGCCAGCGCACCCAGCAGCACGGCGTTGATGACGCCGCCGGATTCCTCGGCGGCCTGGTCCATGTCGAACAGGATCTGCTCGCGGCTGCGCTCCTTCACGGCCCGCAGCAACTTGCCGACATCGAAGCTGCCGTCGCCCATCGCCATGCGCTCGCCGATCGCCAACACGCGGTGCGTCGAGGCGATCAGGGTCGTGCGATCAGGAGTCACGAAGCCGTTGAAGATCATGCGGCCGGCTTCCAGCAGTTCGGTCGCCAGCGCGATATCGACTTCGCCCATCGCCGGATTGAGCGCCAGCACCGACGTGGGCGCAGCGCCCGCCGGCATCACCTCGACATAGTAGGTCGTGGCGCCGGTGCGCTGCGCAACACCCGGGATCTGCGTCGCCTGCACGGCCAGTCCCCGGCTCTGCGCCGCCGACACGATCCAGTCGCACAGCACCCCGCCGCCATCGCCGCCCAGCGCACCGATCAGGATGGTGACGGGCCTCATGGGCTGGGGGCGCGCCACTCCAGTGGCGCGTCATGCATGGTCGAAACAAGAAGATCGCGCCACTGGAGTGGCGCGCCCCCAGCGCTCAACATGCCATCGCTCCGATCACCTTCGAGCGGACT
Source organism: Reyranella sp. (assembly GCA_017990895.1). Lineage (GTDB taxonomy): Bacteria > Pseudomonadota > Alphaproteobacteria > Reyranellales > Reyranellaceae > Reyranella. Next base: position 33,107 of record JAGNNA010000005.1, on the reverse strand, counting down.
TTCCATTTGAGGCGGTCCCACCAGGTCGCGTTCTGGACGATGTCAGCCTTGTAGAAGGACGGGCAGAGTACGGCGGCGTCCGCCACCTCGCCGCACAGCCCGCAGCCGACGCAGCCATTGTTGACGCTCGCCACCGGATCGCTGCGCAACGGATCGGGGCTGGGTTTCACTACCAGTGACGGGCAGCCCGAAAGCCGGATGCAGGAATGGTCGCCGGTGCAGACCTCGTCGTCGACGCCGTAGCGCGTGCGCACGACCCGCTCGCCGCGCTTCAGCTGGGCGGCGATCTGCGGGCGGATGCGGCGCTGGCGGGCGAGCTGGCATTCGCCGTCGGCCACGATGACTTTCAGGCCCTTGTCGTCGGTGCTCATCGCCTCGCGCAGGGTCTTGAGCATCGTCCCGACATTGTAGGTGCGGATGGTGCGCAGCCAGCCGACGCCCATCGCCTTCAGGGTGGCGGCGATGTCAGACGTCGTCTCGCCGTCGCGGCGATTGCCCGAGGTGTTGGGAATGAACTGCGCACCCGTAGCCGAGGTGTAGCCGTTCTGCATGATGACCAGCACGCGGTCGCCGCGATTGAACATCGACGAGGCGACGCCGCTCAGCAGCCCGTTGTGCCAGAAACCGCCGTCCCCCATCACCGAGATCGTGCGCTTCTGCATCACCGGCGCCACCGCGCCGGCGGCCGCGAGTGACATGCCGAAGCCCAGGATCGAGTTGCCCAGGTTGAACGGCGCCAGCGTCGCAAACGAATGGCAGCCGATGTCGCTCGATATATGGACCTTGCCGACCTCGCGTTCGAGCAGCTTGATCGCCGAAAAGACCGGCCGTTCGGGACAGCCGGTGCAGAAGCCCGGCGGGCGCAGCGGCAGCGGCCCGCCCAGCAGGCGCTGCGCCTCGGCGCGGCCGGCCCGGGCCGCCTCGAAGCGCTCGCGCGGGCCGCTCAGGTCGATGTCGTTGGCAGACTGGGCGAAGAATTTCAGCAAGCCCTCGGTGACCACCTCGGCGGTGTACTCGCCGGCCATCGGCAGCACATCCTTGCCGTAGACCTTGGTGTCGATGTCTCGCTTGCGCAGGATCACGTGGATCGCCTGCTCGATGTAATCGGGCGCGCCCTCCTCGACGACCAGCACGGCACGCTTGCCCCTGCAGAAATCGGCGATCTGGTCGGACGCCAGGGGATGCGTCACGTTCAGCACCAGCGTGGGGATCTTGCCCTCGACCTCCAGCCGGTCGAGACCGCGCACCAGCACGTTGGTGATGCCGCCTTGGACGATGATGCCAAGGTCGGACCGCTCGCCGGTTAAAAACTCGTTCAGGCCGTTCTCGACTATGAATCGTTCGGCGGCGGGCTGGCGGACCTCGACCTTGAGCTTCTCGTGCGCATAGGTCGACGGCGGATGCGAGATACGGGCGTAATTGTGCAGCGCCGGTTCGGCGAGACGCCGGTTGCGCGAGATGGCAGGCGGAACGTTGTCCTTGGCCACGAACTCGCCCGTGACGTGGCAGGCGCGGATGCGCAATTCCATCATCACCGGCGTGTTGGTCGCCTCGGAAAGCTCGAAGGCCTTCTCGGTGCAGCGAACGATGGTCGGCAGCGACGGCCGTGGATCCATCAGCCAGACCGAGGATTTCAGCGCGTAGGCCTGGGTGCGCTCCTGGATGACCGAGGCGCCCTCGCCGTAATCCTCGCCGACCACGATCAGGGCGCCGCCGATCACGCCGGGAGAGGCGAGGTTGGACAGCGCATCGGCCGCCACGTTGGTGCCGACGATCGACTTCCAGGTGACGCAGCCGCGCATCGGGTAGTTGATCGAGGCGCCGAGCAGCGCCGCCGCGGAGGATTCGTTGGTGCAGGTCTCGAGATGGACGCCGAGTTCGTCCAGCAGGTCCTGCGATTCGACCAGCACGTCGACCAGATGCGAGACCGGCGCACCCTGGTAGCCGCCGACATAGGCGACGCCCGATTGCAGGATCGCCTTGGTGACCGCGAGGATGCCCTCGCCGCGGAAGACCTCGCCCTCGCCCAGCCTCAGCGCGCGCACTTCCTCGGTGAAGGAGCGTTCCGGGTTGGTCCGCTGGGAAACGGGAAGTTGGGCCGCCGGCTGGTCGAGCATGGTGCAAAGTATAGGGGCGGCTACCGCCGGACGCGACGATCCCGTTTGGAATCCCGTACGCCCTCACGCCGGGCTTTGGCGAGCAGCACGCGAAACGGCACGAGAAGTTTCTCCCGCACCGCAGCATCGCCTTCGAGGACCTCGAGCGCCAGCGCCACCGCCTCCAGGGTCGAGACCGCATCGGCGCGCGCTTCGCGTCGGAGGTCGCCGTACAGCGACGGGCCGTCCGGCACCACGACGAAGCGGCGCAGCTTGGTCAGCCACGGGTTTCGCCACCACAGCGCCTTGGCCTGCGCCCAGTTGCCGTCGAGCGCGATCAGGCCCTTCAGGCCAGCGCGCGCGGCCTCCTGGTCGGCCAGGGTCAGGCCCTTGCCGTCGATGGCGACCAGCGGCGCCGCCTGCCCCTTCGTCTGGGCCGAGCCGAGATAGAGCACGCCCCAGTCGCGCGGCTCGGCCGGCCCGCCCAGCGCATGGGCGAGGTTTCGCCACGACAGGCCGATCACGACCCGGCCATTGGCCAGCGAGTCGCAGAGCAGGCGCGCCGTACCCAGCACGCGGTCCTGCTCCTGCGGGTGCTGCAGCACCAGGATCGCGACCTTGTTGTCCACCGGCAGAGACATGGCCGACGTATAGCCTCCCGGCTAGGGTCGCGCGATGCCCGTTCCTGTTCTTGTATTCGATAGCGTGACCAAGCTGCCGCCCGAAGCGGACGGCGCGGTCGTGATCGGCGGCAGCCACGCCGCCGTCTATGCCGCCTACATGTCGGCCAGGTTCGGTTGCCGCGCCGCGATCCACCACGATGCCGGCATCGGCAAGAACGAAGCCGGCGTCAGTGGCCTCGCCTATGCCGACCAGCTCGGCATGGCGATGGCCGCCGTCGCGACGGCCAGCGCTCGCATCGGCGACGGCGCCGACCTGCAGGCGCGCGGTATCATCAGCCGGGCCAATGCACTCGCCACCGCCTGCGGCGTGGTGCCCGGCATGCCGGCTCGCGAAGCCGCCGGACTGCTGAAGCAGGCGCCGTGGCCGCACACGATGCCGCCCGCCAAGGGTGAAAGTCGCCACGAGATCGATGGCGCGGTCTGTGCCGATTCGGCGACTCTGTTGCTGCCGGAGGACCGCGGCCGCATCGTCGCGACGGGCAGTCATGGCGCCCTCAACTCCTACAGGGCGACGGCACCCTTCCGGCCGCTGCTCCTGATGTTCAACGATGCGGGTTTCGGTGCCGATCGCGGCGGCGTGCTGGCGCTGCCCGAGCTCGACAGGGAGGGCATCGCCGCCATCGCAGTCGCTGCACACTCGGCACGCATCGGCGATGGCCGCTCCACATTGCAGGACGGAACGATCTCCGACGTCAACACAACCGCATACCGGCTTGGCGCGAGGGTGGGAGGCTCCGCGCTTGCACTCGCGCGCACGCTGGCCGAAAAGGCGGGACAACGCTGAACGGGAGATGCTTGGCGCATGGCCGTCGTCAATGTGAAGTCGGAAATCGCCGGCAATGTCTGGAAGATCCAGGTCAAGGCGGGAGATCGGGTCGAGGCCGAGGGTGAGATCATGATCCTCGAATCGATGAAGATGGAAATCCCCGTCCTGTCGCCCAAGGCAGGCGTCATCAAGGAACTGAAGGTCAGCGAAGGCGAGGCCATCGGCGAAGGCCAGCTCGTGGCCGTTCTGGATGCGTAACGGCGCCGTCGCCACCGACCTCGCCAGGCTCTGGGCTCCCGACAATCTCCGCCGCTCGGCACCGGGCATCGCCCTGTGCGCCGTCATCGCGGCCGTCGCCTATTATGCCGACACCCGGAGCCTGCTGCGCTTCGGCGCAGTCTGGGTGCCGCCGCTGATCCTCACTCTGGTCATCGGCATGGCACTGCAGCCGCTCTCGGCCAGGCCCGCACTGAAGCCCGGCCTCTAATTCGCTGGCCGCACCCTCCTCCGTATCGGCGTCGCCCTGCTGGGCGCACGCCTGACCCTCGGCAATCTCGTCGAGGGCGGCGCGCTGCCGATCGTCGTGGCCGTCGCGGCGGTCGGATGCACCATCGTGTTCGGCGCCTGGACGGCGCGCGTGTTCGGCCTCGGCCGGAATTTCGGATTGCTGACCGGCTGCGCCACCGGCGTCTGCGGCGCAGCTGCGGCAATGGCCGCGTCGGCCGTGCTGCCCAAGCACGAGAATTCGGACCGTGACCTCGCTTTCACCGTCATGGGCGTCAACTTTCTCAGCACGGTGGTGATGGTGATCTATCCCGCCCTGCGCGAAGTGCTGGGCTTCTCGCAGTTCGAGATGGGCGTCTTTCTGGGCGGCGCGATCCACGACGTGGCGCAGGTCGCAGGCGCGGGCCAGACGATGGGTCCGCAGGTGCTGAGCGATGCGGTCGTTACCAAGCTTCTGAGGGTGGCGGCCCTGCTGCCCGCGATCGCCGGCATCGCCTGGTGGGTGGCGAAGAGTGGCGGCCCGCAGATCTCCACGCGACCGGCACCACCGGTCTTCCTGTTCGGTTTCCTGGTGCTCGCCGCCCTGAACTCGCTGGGCGCCATCCCCGCCGCGGTACGAGACGGCGTCGGCCAGGTGGCTGCCTTTCACATCATCACCGCCATCGCGGCGCTGGGCATGAAGACGTCGCTGCTGGCGCTGGTGCGCATCGGCATGGCCCCGGTGATGCTGCTGATCACCGAGACGATCTTTGTCGGCCTTTTGGTCGTCGGCCTGATCTACGGCTTGCGGGCCGCGGGACTTTAGGTCCCCGGCTTGGTGCCGGTCGCCTTCACGACCGCACCCCAGGTGTCGATCTCGTTCTTGATGAATTCGGCGAACTGGATGGGTGTGCCCGGTGCCGGGAGGGCGGCACGCTGCTCGATCTGCTTGATCACCGAATCGTCATTCAGCAGCGTCTGCATGTCCCGGCTGACCTTCGCCACGATCTCGAGCGGCGTGCGCGCCGGCGCCGCGAGGCCCGACCAGCCGGCGGCGTTGAAGCCCGGAATGGTCGCGGCGATCAGCGGGATCTTGTCGAGCGGCGGCGGCGCGGGACGCGACGTCGTGACGGCCAGCGCCTTGATGCGGCCGTCCTTGATGTGATTGAGCGCGGACGCAGTGCTGTCCATCATCAGCTTCACGTGCCCCCCGAGCAGGTCGGCCATCGCCGGCCCGCTGCCCTTGTAGGGAATGTGCACGATATCTACGCCGGCCTTGAGCTTGAACAGCTCCATGCTGAGATGCTGCGAGGTGCCTGGGCCCGCCGAGGCGTAGGAAAGCTGACCCGGCTCCTTCTTGGCAAGCGCGATCAGCTCTGCGAGCGTGTTCACTGGCAGGCTCGGATGCGCCACGATGACCAGCGGCACCAGGAAGATGTTGGAGATCGGCAGGAAGTCGGTCAGCGGCTTGTAGGGCAAGTCCGGATAAAGGCTGGGATTGACGCCGAACGTGCCGCTCGACACGACCATCAGCGTGTAGCCGTCCGGCGCGGCCATCTTGCCGTACTCGGTGGCGGGGATGCCGCTGCCGCCGGCCTTGTTCTCGACGATCACCTGCTGCTTCCACTTGTCCGACAGCTTTTCAGCCATCAGTCGCGCGAAGATGTCGGCGGCCTGTCCGGGCGGGAACGGCACGACGAAGCGCACGGGCTTGTTGGGCCACGCGGATTGCGCGATGGCCGGGGCAGCAAGCGCTGCGCCTGCCGCGCCGGCGAGCGCCATGACATGGCGACGCGTCGGATTCATTTCTGGAACCTCCCAGTTCGTTTCGAGTGACAGGGTAGCACATGCCCCGGACAATGACCGCATGACCCGCAGGATCCATATCGCTCCGCCCCGCGATACGGCGGATTTCGATGCCATCGCCGAACTGGTCCGGGAGTATGCCGGATCCCTCGGCTTCTCTCTCGACTACCAGGACTTCGAGGCCGAACTCGGCGACCTCCGCGCAAAGTATGGCCCGCCCGGCGGAGCCCTGTTGCTGGCACGGGTCGACGGCGAACCGGCCGGCACCGTGGCGCTGCGGCAACTGGAGACGGGCATCGGCGAGATGAAGCGGCTCTATGTCAGGCCGGGCTTCCGCCGTGAACGCACCGAGGCTGGAAACTCGATCGGGCGGGAACTTGCTTTGCGCATCGTCGAGGCGGCTCGTGTCTGCGGTCATCGGCGTCTCAGGCTGGACACAATCGGCCCGCAAATGGAGGCCGCGATCAAGCTCTATCGGATGATGGGCTTCACCGAGATCGCGCCCTACTACCCCAGTCCGGTGCCCGGCACCGTTTACATGGAGCTGGTCCTTTGACCGATCGCTTCTTCGAGGATTTCAAGGTCGGCGACCGCTTCACGAGTGGCGGCATGACGATCACCGAAGCCGCCATCATCGATTTCGCGCGCCAGTGGGACCCGCAGCCCTTTCATACCGATCCCGAGTTCGCGTCGAAGTGGACCTTCGGCGGGCTGATCGCCTCCGGTCTCCACACGATGGCGGCAACGCTGCGGCTGTGGCTCGACCTCGGCATCTTCCGCGCCTGCAGCCTGGGCTCTCCGGGCATCGGCGAGGTTCAGTTTCCCCGTCCCGTCCGTCCGGGCGACACGCTGCGCGTGGTATCCGACATCGTCCAGCTCCGGCCCTCGGCCTCCAGGCCGGACCGCGGCATTGCCCGGCTGCGCCAGGTCACGATCAACCAGCACGGCGAGCAGGTCATGGAACAGGAGACCACGGTCTTCCTGAAGAAACGCCCGGCTGCCAGCGCGGCTCTGTCTTCCTGAGCGCAGCGAAGGACCTCACGGACCGATCAAAGGACTCCGTGGCCAATGTGAGATCCTTCGCTGCGCTCAGGATGACAAAGAAAAGAAGCCTATCCGGTCAACGCCAAGCGAAGACCGGCTGTTCGTAGTGGTCGACCCGCGTGTCGCGGCCGGCCAGCGCCACTTCGCGGAACTGGAACAGCAACGCCGCCGTCGGGGCATTCACCGTCGCCACGGGCAGAGGCAGGCGGATGATCGGTCGGTCGGATTCCTCGATCGACACGATCTCGGGCGAGCCCTCGCGAAAGAGTTCGCCGCAGCCGATCCGGTAGGCGTCGGCCACTTCGGACGGATTGGGTGCCAGTGTAATCCCGGGCGCCCACACCACCACCGGGGCGATCAGGTAGCCCGACCGGGTCGGATAGTCGTCGAGCGTGCCCAGGATATCGTCGGTGGAGGCCAGCACGCCCAGCTCCTCGTGCAGCTCGCGCAACGCCGTCTGCTCGATCGTCTCGCCGGGATCGACCCGCCCGCCGGGCAGGGCCCACTGGCCGCCATGCGCCCGAAGCCTCGGGGTGCGGCGGGTCAGCAGGAAGGCGGCCTCGCCGGGTTCGTCGCCCTCGGCGATGACGATCGCCACGGCGGCCCGCTTGAGGCCGCCGGCATCGACGCGACGGCGCAGGTCGAAGCGACCGAGATGCTCCGTAACCCGGCTGCGCAGCGCCTCGTTCAGGGGAATCGGGTTCACGGGCCGGCGGGTCTCCGGAACGTCCAGACCACGGCGGGCGGCATGTTGCGCCAGATGCGCGGTCCGCGGGTGCCAACGAGACGCAGCGCCTGGGAGAGGCTGCGCGGCACCGGCTGCGCCGGACCGTAGGTGAACTGAACCAGCGCACCGCCGCGCGGCAGCGCGTCGAACACGCCTTCAACGATGCCACGCACGACGTCTGCGGGAAGCGACAGCAGCGGCAGGCTCGACACGACCGCCGACACCGCACCGATCCCCTGCTCTGCCAGGATCTTCGGCAGCCGGGCAGCATCGCCCTCGACGATCTTTGGCCCGGCGAAGTGTCGACGCAGGAAGGCGGCGAGTTCAGGATCTCGCTCGACCAGCGCCAGCCGGTCGGCGGGTATGCCCGCCGCCAGGAGCGCCTTGGTAACCTCGCCAGTACCCGCGCCCAGCTCGATCACGTGGCCTGCTCGGCCCTTCATTTCCGCGAACGTCGTGCGCGCCATGGCCTCGGCCAGCAGCCGTCCGCTCGGCACGACCGCCCCCACCGCAAACGGCCGGCGCAGCCAGCGCTTCAGGAACAGGGCTGTGCCGGCGCGCGAGCCGAGGTCGTCACGAGTCTCGATCGGGGGCATGGCGGAACGCTAACAGACGCCTTTCCAAGTCGACAGGAAAAAGCAGCCGCTCCCTATTGCGCGGGTTGCATGGCCGGATCCGTCGCAGGCGCCGCGGTCGGCGCCTCGAACACCGGGTCGGCATGGCGCATCTGCTCCACGGCGTTGACCATGGAGACGTAGACGGCGGCCACATAGGGCAGCGACTGCACGATCAAGAACAACGACCACAGGCGGGCTTCGGGGTCGACGACACCGTTGCCGAACCACAGAACCGCCGCCGCGATCCACAGGAGCGCGGCCAGGATCGCCTCGCCGCGCGCCATGCCGAGCGCCATGCCCAGCGTCGCACGCTCGTCCATCTTGGGCGTGCGCATGAACGGCAGGCGGCTGGTCGCCAGCCCATAGATGACGGCCCGGCCCACCGTGTAGGTCAGCGCCAGCCCCGCCAGGGAAGCGCCGATGCTCTGGCGGAAGGTGCAACGTACGCGGTCGAAGTACAGGCCGAACGAATAAAGTAGCTTGAAGACGAAGATGCCGATGGTCGGGGCGATGAACTCGGCCGGCGGCAGGCCGACCGGCTTCATGCCGAACAGCGGCGGCAGGACGACCGCCAGCACCCAGGCCAGCCCCGCCCACGTGAAGATCAGGTTCAGCGCATCGGCGAACCACGGCAGCCAGCCGGCGACGAAATGATACTTCTGCCAGAAGGTCAGCTTGGTATCGCCGAAGAACATCTTGCCGGCATGCGCCTTCATGATCTGCATGGCGCCGTAGGCCCAGCGGAAGCGTTGCTTCTTGTAGCCGGAGAAATGGTCAGGCGTCAGGCCGTGGCCGAACCGCTCGCGGCTGTACATCGCCCCGTAGCCATTCTCCATCAGGCGCAGGCCGAGCTCGGTGTCCTCGGTGATGCACCAGGTCGCCCAGCCCCCCATCTCCTCCATGCAGGAGCGGCGCACCAGGGTCATCGTGCCATGCTGGATGATGGCGTCGTACTCGTTGCGCAGGCACATGCCGATGTCGAAGAAGCCGGCATATTCCCAGTTCAGCATTTCCTTGAACCGGTCGCCGCGCCAGTCGCGGTGGTCCTGCGGCGCCTGAACATAGCTGATCTTGGCGTCGTCAAAATACGGTATCAGCGCCTTCAGCCAGTCCGGCCGCACCATGTAGTCGCTGTCAATGACGCCGATCACCTTGGCGTCGGGTGCGGTCTGGCTGAGAACGTAGTTGAGGGCGCCGGCCTTGAAGCCCTTCATCACGTCGAAATGGAAGAACTTGAAGCGCTCGCCGAGCTGGGCGCAGTAGTCCTGCACCGGGCGCCACACCGCGGGATCCTTGGTGTTGTTGTCGATGACGATGACTTCGAAGTTCGGGTAGTCGAGCCCGGCCAGCGAATCGAGCGTCTGCATGACCATCGACGGCGGCTCGTTGCAGATCGCGAGATGCAGCGACACCTTGGGCCAGTCGCGGTCCGCCGGCTGGCGCGCGATCATCTCGGCGGCCGGGAGCGCCTCACGCGTCCAGCGACCGCGCCAGATCGTCTCGGCCATCTCGAGCGCCTGCACGAGCGCCATGCCAAGGCTGGCCACCAGGAAGAAAGCCAGTACGCCCCAGCCGACCATCTCGGAGGCCACCATATAGGTGCCGGCCGCGACGGAGGCGCCGTAGGCCACGGCGCTGGCCGACAGCGCCACCAGGGCGCAGAAGCCCACCTGACCCGCCATGCCGAGCCGCGGCCACCGCCACAGGAAGAGCAGCATCAGCGGCAGCGCCGCTGCCAGCGACCACAGCGCGCAGGACAGCCACTGCGGGAAGGTCTCGATCGGACCGGTCCAGGCGAATTTCGCTTCCCGGTCGGCGTTCCAGAGGCCCCAGTAACCGCCCGCCTTGCCTTCCAGGTCGTAGGACTTCCACGGCTGGTCGACGGCCTCGACGACGAACGTGTCGATGTTCTGCGAGCGCAGCCACGCCACCATGTCGCGCACGTTCTTGGCCTGCTCGGCCGGCGTCGCATACTTCACGACGCCCGAACCCGGGCTGCGGCGCGCGGCGCCGTTCGACGGCCAGCCGACCTCGGTGACGATGATGTTCTTGTTCGGATAGAGCTTGCGCAGCAGCCCGATCTTTTCCTTCAGATATTCCAGCGGCGTCGAACTCGACTGCTCGTCCCAGTAGGGCAGGATATGGACGGCCAGATAATCGACCTCACGGGCGAGCTCGGGGTAGCGTTCCCAGATGTGCCACGGTTCGGCGGTGCTGACCGGCACCTTCACGTTGCGCTTGACGTTGCGGATCTCGCGGATGAGCTGGGCCGGACTGACGGCGTTGGGATCCCGCACATTCTTCTCGCCATCGAAGCGAAGGATATTCTCATTGCCGACCAGCACGCGCTCGATGCCGGGATTCTGGTTGGCCATGCGGATCAGCGCGCCGGTTTCCTCGGCATTGACCTCGCTCGCCTCGCGGCCGAACTGCAGCTTGGCTTCGTTGGGACTGTAGATCCAGGCGCCCGGCACCAGCTTGAGGCCGTACTTGGCGGCCAGCGCCGGCATCGAATCGCCGCCGTCGGTCGTGCGGTAGGTACGGACGTAATTGACCTTGCCGCCGAGCATCGCGAAGTCGCGCTCGATCTGGTCCTTGCGCGGCTTGATCTGCGGGGTTGGAGCGTCATTGACGGCGGTGCGCAGGAAGCTCCACAGGCCGGTCGCCTTGCCGGCCAGCGGGTCCTGGTCCTTTGCCCAAGGCGCGTACGTGACGCCATGAAGGGGCCCGGCCACGTCGGCCGCCGTCACACGGCTGTCGAGCAGCCGCCATCCGACCAGCGTGGCCGCGACGACGATGAGTAAAACCAAGCCCCGACGCATCATTGAGTGACGATCGCTCCGGCAAATCCGCCGGTGGTGAACGCTCGCTTCGGGATCGCGGTCGCATGTCTCCTGCGGACGACAATCGTCGACGCAAGGACCGTGCCCGGATCGACTCTTCCAGCGAGCCGACTACCACGCAGTGCGGCGGACCTCTTCGAGGTTTCCTTGCGCCCGATTTCCTCGGCTGCGACCCTTCGCAGCCGGTAAGGCGACGCCGTGATCTATAGCCTGCGGCTCCGGGTACGGTAAAGAGACCCAAGGCGATGAAGGCCAAAATGCCCAATTGTCGCTGGCCTTGTCGCCCGTCCTTCGTCAAAACGCCACAAACGATGATCGATCAGGCCTCTGGTGCAGCGCCCGCTGCCGTCCCTCCCTCTGTTCGCGCAACCTATCGCGTGGCTGATCGTTTTGGCTTCCTCGAGCGCGCGGGGGCGCGACTGCGGTACGCGTGGTGGAATGCCTTGGGCGTGCCTCGCGGCACCGTCGTCATCCTGACCGGGCGCGGCGAATTCATCGAGAAGTACGCCACCGAGGTGGTACGCGAACTGCTGAAGCGCGGATTTGCGGTGGCCGCGATGGACTGGCGCGGCCAGGGCCTTTCCGACAGGCCGCTCCCGGACCGCGGCAAGGGCCATATTGATACCTTCGCGACCTACTTGGCCGACCTCCGGCTGTTCCTCGAAACTGTCGTTTCGCCCGAGGCGCCTCGCCCCGTGCTCGCCCTCTGCCATTCGATGGGAAGCCACATCATGATGCGCGAGATGGCCGAGAACGGAGCCGGTCCCTTCTCCGCCGCGCTGTTCGTCGCCCCCATGACCGCGCTCCGGCGCGAGGCGATGCTGCGGTCGGTCCTGATGATCATGCCGGAGGTTCCCGCCGTCGAGGAGCGCTACCTGTTCGGGACGGGCCCGTTCGTGCTGCTGGCTCGCGAATTCGCCTCGAACTTCGTGACCCACGACGAGCGACGCTATCGCTTCACCGAGGACTGGTTCACAGCCGATCCACGCCTCACGCTGGGCGGTCCTACCCTCGGCTGGTCCCGGCAGGCCGTGCGCTCGATGGCCGCCGTCCATGCGCCCGGCTATCTGGAGCGTATCGACATTCCGCTGCTTGTAATGAGCGCCGGCGAGGACCGGCTGATCGACTCCCGCTCCCACGGCCCGCTGGTGGCCCGGCTGAAGCACGGCGAGCACTTCACGATCGGCCATGCCCGCCACGAGATCATGATGGAAACCGATGAAATCCGCGCCCTGTTCTGGGAGGCGTTCGACCGGCTGGTGAAGGGCGTCCTTAGCTCATGACCGAGATCCAGATGCTGGTGATCGCCGGTGCCTTCCTGGTGGCCGGCGTCGCGAAGGGCGCCATCGGCATCGGCCTGCCGCCGATCGCGGTCGGCCTGATGACGCTCGCACTGCCGCTTGAGGATGCGCTGGCGATCATGACGATTCCGACGCTGACGACCAACGTCTGGCAGGCGATCTACGGCACCGGCCTCCGCCGCCTGATCCGACGTTTCTGGAGCCTGGCGGCGACGGCCATGGTCACGCTCGTGATCGTAGCCGCGACGCTTGGCCAGCTGGGTTCCCCCAAGGCTACGTCGATCCTGGGCCTGCTGCTCGTGGCTTATTCCCTGCTGGCGCTGGTGGCCTGGCGGCCGCACGTGCCACGCCATGCCGAGCGCTGGGCCAACCCGCTGGCCGGCGTCGCGACCGGCTTCATGACGGGCATCACCGGCATCGCGGCCATCCCCTTCCTACCCTACATGCAATCGCTCGAGATTCAGAAGGACGATCTCGTGCAGGCGCTCGGCCTGCTGTTCATCGTCATCACAGCCGCCCTCACCCTGGCACTGTTCCGCCAAGGCGCGTTCGACACCGCCAACTTCATTGGCGGTTGCGCCGCCGTCGTGCCGACGTCGATCGGCGTCTGGATCGGCCAGAAGTCGCGCAATGCCATGTCCCCCGAGATGTTCCGCCGGATCTTCCTGGTGGGCCTGCTCTGCATCGGGCTGCACATGGCGCGTGGCTTGTTGTAGGGTCGAAGCATGTCACTCCCTCCCTTCAAGGTCACGATCTGCGGCATTCCCGAACTGCCGCAGCACTGCGCCGTCGGCGTGAGCCACGTCCTGTCGATCATCGACACCCATGAACCGCGCCCCCCGGCCCTCGACAGCTACGCCAGCGTCGATCATGAGCTGATCCGCTTCGACGACGTGGTGGCAGAGTATCCCGGCTTCGAAGCCTGCACGCCGGCCCATATCGAGAAGGTCCTGGCCTTCGGTGAACGGGTCCATGCACGGCCCGACGGGCATGTGCTGGTCCACTGCCACGCCGGCATCTCTCGCTCGACCGCCGCGGCCGCCATCCTGATGACGCAGTTTGCGCCGGGAACCGAGGAGCAGGCCTTCCTGAAGCTGCTGGAACTGCGCAAGCATGGCTGGCCCAACACCCGCATGGTCGAATTCGCCGACACGCTGCTGAAGCGCGACGGCGCCATGCTTCGCGGCCTCGTCGCCTATCGAAAGGCGCTGCTCGAGGTGAAACCGCACCTCAAGGAAGTGGTCCGCAACATCGGCCGCGGCCACGAGATTCCCGTCTGAGCGTCCGGGCGTGGCTTCGCCACGCCCGGATAGTGTCTTGAAGAAGCCTACCGCGCCTTCATCGGCAGGCTGGCGAGATGCATGCCGGCGTCGACGATCAGGAACTCGCCGGTGATGTTGCTGGCGCTGGTCAGGAAGAACATCACGGCCTCGGCCATCTGCTCGGGCGTGCCGGCTTGGCGCAGAGGTGTGTTCTGCTCCTGGCCCATCTTCATCTTGTTATAATTCTCCTCGCCCATGCCGCCCAGCAGCCAGCGCGTCTGGATGAAGCCTGGGCACACGGTGTTGACCCGCACCGCCGGCGACATCCAGCGCGCCAGGGTGAGAGTCAGCGTGTTGAGGGCGCCCTTGGAGCAGGCATAGGGGATCGAGCTGCCGACGCCCATGACGCCCGCGATCGAGGAGATGTTCACGATCGAGCCGCGGGCCTGGTCGGCCTCCCACTGCTTCTTCATGATCGGGAAGACGGCGCGGCTCATCATGTAGGGACCGGTCACGTTCACCCGCAGGATGCGGTCGAAGTCCTCCGGCGTGACGCCGTCGAGGTCGCCCTGGTTCTGGAACTTGGTGGTGCCGGCATTGTTGACGAGACCGTCGATGCGGCCCCATTTCTTCATGGTCTCTTCCGCAAGTTTGCGGCAGTCGGCGTCCTGGCCCATGTCGGCCTGGACGAGGATCGCCTCGACACCCTTGGCCTTCACCGCCTCGTAGGTCTCGTCCGCCTCCTTCTTGCTCTTGGTGTAGTTGATCGCGACGTTCCAGCCGCGCTCCGCCAGATCGAGCGCGCAGGAGGCGCCCAGTCCGGTCGCCGAGCCGGTCACGATCGCCACCTTGTTCGATTTCGCCATGTCGTTTCTCCCGATATCTGCAGCAGCTTTCATAGGCTAGGATCACCCCCCAAGGCAAAGAAACGCATGGCAGGCGAGAACATGGCCGATCTGTTTTCGATGAAGAATCGCGTGGTGCTGCTCACCGGCGCGTCGCGCGGGCTGGGCCGCGACATGGCGCTAGCCCTGGCGGGCGCTGGCGCCACCGTGCTCTGCGCCGGCCGAACGGTGAAAGAACTCGACCAGACGGTCCGCGCCATCGTCCGCAAGGGTGGCAACGCCCATGCAGTCCCGCTCGACATTACCGACGAGGCCGACGTCCTGGCCAAGGTCGGTGCCATCATCTCCAGGCACCGCCGCATCGACGCCCTGGTGAACAATGCAGGCATCATCCATCGCCAGGACATCGTCGACACCGCGACACCTGACTTCCGCAAGGTGATCGAGACCAACCTGATCTCGCAGTTCGTCGTGTCCCGGGAAGTCGGCCGCCACATGCTGGCGCGCAAGTACGGAAGGATCGTCAACATATCCTCGGTCCTGGGAGTGGTGGGCCGGGCCTCGGTCGCGGGCTATGTCTCCGCCAAGCACGGGCTCATCGGCCTCACCAAGAACCTGGCTGCGGAACTCGGGCCTCACGTCACGGCCAACGCGATCGCGCCGGGCTACATCCGGACCGAACTCAACGTGCCGCTGCAGCAGAACAAGGAATTCAACGCCATGCTCGAAAGCCGCACCGCCGTCGCGCGCTGGGGCAAGCCGGAAGACCTGCGGGGCGCGCTCCTGCTGCTCGCGTCGGATGCCGGCAGCTACATCACCGGCCACACGCTGGTGATCGATGGCGGGCTCTCCCCCATTCTCGCCTGACCCATGACCGGCATTCCTCGTTGGGCAATGCTGCTGGCGGCGGCTGCGTTCGTGCTCTACGCCATCGCAGCCTCGCAGGGCTGGATTCGCGACCCGGCGCTGGCGAAGGCCGACTATGTCGGCACCATCGACGTCTCGACAGACGATGCGAAGCTCTACCGCGCCGTGCCCTTCGAATGGCAGGTGAACAGCGCCGCCGGAAGCTTCAAGGGCAACGACACGGCCCATGTCCGGATCGACCCGTCGGGCGAGCGCACGGTGCTCTGCGGCTGGGTCCCGCTCGACAAGGGTGGCGCCTCGATCCGCGCCACCCGCTGGCTGAGCGAGGCGCGCCTCACCGTGGGCGACATCAAGGTCACCGCGCTGTTCATCGCCCCGGTCGACAGGAAGCCCGGAGACGGACTAAACGCCGGTTGCCTGCGCCTCGACGAAGGCATCAAGCCCGCCGCCGACGCATCGCTCCGGCTCGAAGGCCCGCCGGTCCGCGAATAGTCACACGCGACTCATTGAAAGAAAAACCATGCTGCCCAGACAAGGCGTCACCCCGGAACTGGCCCGCTTCATCGTCGACACGAAGTGGGATGATCTTCCCGAAAAGGCCCGCCACGAGGCCAAGCGGGCCCTGCTGAATTTCTTCGCCGTGGCGATCGCGGGCTGCCGTACCGAGCCCGTCGAGTTGGCGCTGCGGACCCTGGGCGAATTCTCGGGTGGCCGTCAGGCCACCATCGTCGGTCGACCCGAACGCATCGATCCGCTGACCGCCGCCTTCCTGAACGCGGCGGGGGCCAACGTCTTCGACTATTGCGACACCCATCTGCCGACCGTCGTTCACCCGACCTCGCCGCTGGCGCCGGCGCTGCTGGCTCTCTCCGAGATCCGCCGCGTCAGTGGGCCGGGCCTGCTCCTCGCCTTCGCGCTGGGATTCGAGATCGAATGCCGGGTCGGCGGCGCAGTCTCGCCGGGCCACTATCCCAAGGGCTGGCACATCACCTCGACCTGCGGCGTGTTCGGCTCGGCGGCCGGCGCGGCGAAGCTGCTGGGCCTCGACGTCGAACGCACCGTGTGGGCGCTGGGCAGCGCCTCGACCCAGTCTGCCGGACTCTGCGAATGCCTGGGCTGGCCGGCGAAGAGCGTCAGCGTCGGCAATGCCGCACGCAACGGGCTCTTCTCGGCCCTGCTGGCGGAGAAGGGGTTTGCCGGTCCGCCCGAGCCGATCGCCGGCGCCCAGGGCCTCCTTGCCGCCATGGGCGAACCGCCGAACTGGGCGGCGCTGCTGGACGGTCTGGGCAACGACTGGCAGGTCAATCACAATTCGATCAAGCCCTATGCCGCGGGCTTCGTGATCCATCCCCTGCTCGACCTCGCGCTCGACTGGCGCCGCACACACCCCGAGATGGCGGTCGAGCGGATCGCCGTGCGCGGCAATCCCCTGCTCCTGCAGCGCACGGATCGCGCTGACATCGCCACCGGCCGCGAGGCCCAGGTCAGCCTGCAGCATTGCGTGGCGGCGGCGCTCGTCCTCGGCAAGGCCGGCCTCGACCAGCTGACCGACGCCTGCGTCGCCGATCCCGCCATCAAGGCCTTGCGCGGCAAGTTCGAATGCACTAGCGACGACCGCCTCTCGACCATCGCCGCCGAGATGGACATCTGGACCACCGACGGGAAGAAGCACGCGCTGTCGACCCGGGCGGCACGCGGCAGTTCGTCGAACCCGCTGAAGGATGCCGAGATCGAGGCCAAGCTGCGCGACGAGGCGAGGCGCTGGGAGCCGGACCACGACATCCAGCCGCTGATCGATGCCGTCTGGGCGCTCGACCGCAGCGAGGATGTTTCCTCGCTGCTGGCGCTGGCGGTGCCTACTCGACGGTGACGTTGGCGGCCGCCGCGACCGCCTTCCAGGTCGCGATGTCCTTCTGGATGAAGGCCGCGAACGCTTCCGGCGTGTTGCCCACCGTCTGCATGGCCTGCTTCTCCAGCAGCTCCTTGGTGGCGGGATCGGCCAGTGCCTTCACGAACTCGGCGTTCAGCTTCTTGACCACGGCGGACGGCGTTTTGGCCGGCGCCAGGATGCCGTGCCAGGCCAGCGCCTCGAAGCCGGGATAGCCGCTCTCAGCGACGGTCGGCACCTCAGGGGCCACCGGCGATCGCTCCAGGCTGGTGACGGCCAGCGCCCGCAGCTTGCCCGACTTGATGTGCGGCAGCACGCTGATCGGATCGCCGAATACGACGTTCAGCGTGCCGCTGACGAGATCGCCAACCGCCAGCGCCGTGCCGCGATAGGGCACGTGGGTCATCTTGAGGCCGGCCTTGCTGGCGAACAGCTCGGCCACGAGATGGTTGGCCGCGCCGACGCCGGTCGACCCGTAGTTCAGGGCGCCGGGCTTGCTCTTCGCCAGGGCCACGAACTCCTGCAGCGTCTTGGCGGGCGAGTCGGAATTGACGACCAGTATGTAGGGATAGGCGGTCGTCATGGTGATGGGCGCGAAGTCCTTCACCGGATCGTAGGGCAGCGTCTTGTAGACGGCGGGATTGATCGAGATCGGGCCCGACTGGCCGAGCAGCAGCGTGTAGCCGTCGGGCTCCGCCTTGGCGACGAGATCGGTGCCGACGATCGAGCCGGCGCCGCCCTTGTTCTCGATCACGATCGGCTGGCCGATGTTCTCGCTTACTTTCTTGGCGACGATGCGCGCCACCGAATCCGCGCCGCCGCCCGGCGCATAGGGCACCACGAGCTTGATGGATTTGGACGGAAAGTCTTGAGCCCATACAGGGCTCGCAAGCATGGCCAGCGCCAGCGCGCCGGCGGCGCGCCTCGTCATCTTCTTCATCTTTCCTCCCGGAACTTCATTGGCGGCATCGTTGAGAATACCGCGGACAACGGCTACTGAGACACCGGCATGGGGCAATCTTGCGTCTCTGAAACGGTGTCAGGCCGCCTCCCCCCTCAATTGGGCGAGTCCCCGCTTCATCAGGGCCTTGGTGTAGCGTTCCCGGCCGATATCGGGCGGAACCGCCTTCTTGTCCGGCGGCGAGGCGAATATGCTGGTCAGTTCCTTGAGTTCCGCCTCGGCGAGCTTGAAGTTGCCGCGCTTCATGTAGCCCAGCGTGCGGAAGAGGCATTCCTCCTCCTTCCAGTTGGGCTCGCGGTTCCAGTCGTCGAGCTGGTGCAGCGCCGCCGCGAAGCGCGCCAGTATCGTCGCCTTGAATTGGGAAGTCACACGATACATGCCGTCCGCCCGTTCCTGTTGTCTGACGGGATGGTGCGCGCGCGGCGCCTCTGCTGCAAGCGCCGTGGCCCGGGTCAGCGGCCGGCCCGATGACCCTGTCGGCTCTCTCCGATCCCTCTCGGAAGGACCGCACGCCGCGCGGCACGCTCGTCGACCTTGCGTTGCTCGTCGTCGGCAGCGGCGCCGTACTGATCGCCCTCATTCTGTGGTTCGACAACGCGCAGGGTGGATTGACGGGCAATGGCGTCTTCAAGAGCCTCGAGCTGAAGCCCTGGGTGGTCGATCCGGCGAACGCGCCGCTTTACCCCTCGAACTATCTCTTTTACCCGGTCTATGGTGCCCTTTGTCGGCTGCTCGACCTGCTGGGCGTCTTCGCCGGCGATCCGCGGCGGCAGCTCACGATCCTCAATGCCCTGAGCGCAAGCCTCTGCACCGGCGTCGCCTATCTGCTCGGCCGGGCCATGACAGGCGACCGGGTCATCGCCTGGCTGACGGGCGCGTTCCACCTCGTCACCAGTCACGTGATGTTCCTCGCCATCGTCAACGAGGACATCATGCCGAGCTACACGGTGATGTTCGCGGCGATGGCGCTGGGCGCGGTCTGGTTCGCGCGGCCGACGGCGGCGCGGGTCGCGACCGTCGCGGTTCTGTTCTCGATCGGCTGGCTGTTCGAATGGCGGCTGATGTTCCCGACCCTGCCGGCGATGCTGGCCGCGCTCTGGTTCTGCGAGCCGCGGCTCCGCCACCGTCTCGCCTGGATCGCGCTCTTCCTCGCCTGCATGGCCGCCACGTCGGCCCTCGTGGCGCTGGCATGGCGGGGGCATGCCGGCGCCGTCGGCCCCTTCGATCTCATCTGGACCGGCAAGGCGGTGCGCTCGGTGTGGGCGGGCTTCACCTGGGCCAAGGTCGGCTACCTCTGGGACGGCATTGTGGCCTATCTGCTGGGAACCGGCATCACCACGTTCGATCGCCTGCCCGGCTGGGACATCTGGCGCTTCGCCACGACCTTCTGGCTGCTGGGCATCGCGGGCGTCGCGGGCTCGATCCTGCGGCGCGCCGAAGACCGACCGGCGCGCGCCCTGCTGGCGGTGTTCGGCGTCACCTTCCTCGCCGGCGAGGTCTTCAACCTCTACTCCCAGCCGCAGGATCCGCAGATGCAGATCAACGTCATGGCCTGGGTGACCCCGGCCTGGGCGCTGGTGCTGCTGGCCGCGCGCCGCCGCTGGCCCGCCCGTGGCCTCGCTGCCATGGCCGCCGTTACCGTGGCGCTGTTCGCCTACAATGTCTGGAGCATCGCCCCGCTGCGCGGCCTCGACAGCAAATGGCGCGGCGCCATCGAGCGTCTCGAACATGAGGGCGATCCGGCACGCACGGTGTTCCTGCTGCACGATTTCGACTGGACGATGGTCTATGCCTCGCTGCACTGGGGCACGGCGGAGCCCGGTGTCGGCGGGCTGGGGCCGGCCCCGCAGGCGCTGCCGAAGTTCAAGTGGATCGGTTTCACCGGAGACGTGCTGCGCCATCCCGACTGGAGCACCGAGCGGCACGTCGAGTCGCTGCGGCGGCAGATCGATCGCGCGATGGCGTTGGGCTACGAGGTGATCGTCGTGCGCCTGTGGGACATTCCGGAGACGCAGCTTCTGACCGAGACTGGCATGGTCGCCGACGCCGCCCGGCTCGGTGCGCTGCAACGCATGCTGCGCACCGACTTCGTTGCGACGCCGCTGTCGGTCGATCCGGTCGCGGGCTCCCTGTACCGGCTGCAGCGCGCCGCCGGTCGCTAAAGGCTACATCGTCGCCCGCTGGATGCGCCGCTCGTCGAGGCCGACCGAGCGGGCGGTCTCTACGATGGCGGCCCAAGTGTCGTCCGGCAACGGCACGCCGTCGGCGAGACGCTGGGCGCGGGTGCGCACTTCCTGTTCGCCCGGTACCAGGATCTCGACGCCCGGCGTCGCCGGCCTGGAGCTCTTCACGAAGGAGACGTACTTGGCGATGTCCGTCGGGAAGAAGCCCTCGGCGTCGAACACCTTGGGATCGACGTAGAAGGACAGCATGCCATTGGCGAAGCGGCCGCGCTTGGGATCGGTCGCGCCCGTGCCCGACAGCGAGCCGCCCAGGATCTCGCACATGAAGGCAAGGCCCGAACCCTTGTGGTCGCCGAAGGCGCGGATGGCGCCGGTGCCCTTGCTGTGGTCGCGCGGCCCCGTGGGTGTATAGTCGCCGTAGAGCAGATGCGGATCGGCGCTCGGCTTGCCGTCCGGGTCGATCAGCGCACCTTCCGGCAGCTTCTTGCCGCCCTGGCTCGTCACCAGGACCTTGCCCTCGGCCACGATCGAGGTGGCGAAGTCGAGGACCAGCGGATTCTCGCCCGGCCGCGGGACGCCGACGCAGTAGGGCGCCGTCGAGAAACGCCGCTCGACGCCGCCATACGGCGCCACCAGGACGCTTCCCGAGGCATTGACGAAATGCACCGAGACGAGACCCGCCTCGGCCGCCATCTCTGCCCAGTCGCCGACCCGGCCGACATGGCCCGCGTTGCGCAGCGTCACCGCCGAGAGGCCGTTCTTCAGGCACTTCTCGATGCCGATCTGCACGGCCTGCGGCGTCACGGTCTGGCCGAAGCCGTACTTGCCGTCGACCACGGCAATCACCGGCGTGTCGACCAGCACGTCGACCTTCACGTCGGCGATGACGGTGCCGCTCTTCTTCTGCGAGGCGTAGCGCGGCACACGCACCACGCCGTGGCTGTCGTGGCCCGACAGGTTGGCGCTCACGAGATATCGGCCGATGCGGCCGCCCTCCTCCTTGGAGCATCCCGCCGAGGCAAAGATGTCCGCGACGAAGGATTCGAGTTCCTTCGCCTTGATCGTCACGCTGCCCATGTCAGGACTTTCCGCGCTGCAGGCTCGCGACGTAGCCGCGGTTCCAGGTCGGGTTGATCATCACCTCGTTGATGACGATGTGCGGCGGCAGGCAGGCGATGTAGCGGATCAGGTCGCCGACATCCTCCGACTGCGCCATGCGCTTGCGCTCGGCCGGGGTGATCGGCACCGGGCGCTTGTCGAGGATCGGTGTGGCCACCTCGCCCGGGCAGACCACGCAGGAGCGGATGCCGTTGACGCATTCCTCCATGTTGATCGTGTGGCTCATCGCCACCACGCCGTGCTTGGCCGCGGAATAGGCCGGGCCCGACAGCAGGCTCGGCACCTTGCCGGCCACCGAGGAGGTGTGGATCAGCACGCCGCCCTTGTTCTTGCGCATCAGCGGCAGAACCGCCGAGGTGCAGTAGAAGGCGCTCGAAAGGTTGCCGTGCACGACCTCGTCGACTCCCTTAGGCGTCAGCTGCTTCCAGCTGCGCTTCTGGATGTTGAGGCCAGCGTTGTTGACCAGGATATCGATCCGCCGGTGCTTCTTGGCGATCGCGGCGACGGTCTTCTCGACCGCGGAGGCCTTCATCAGATCCGCCGGCTTCACCTCGGCCTTGCCGCCCGCCTCGGCGATCATCGCCGCGGTTTCCTCGAGCGCCGCCCGGCGCCGACCGGTCAGCACCACGGTCGCACCGTCCTTGGCAAGCGCGATGGCTGCCGCCTGACCGATGCCCGAACCTGCGCCCGTCACCCACGCGACCTTGCCCGTCAGAATGCCCATCACGCTCTCTCCTCGCTTTTCTCTAGGTCCATTGTTCCCGGCTTCGTGCGGCCCCGGCCGCACGGCTGCGAGCCTACGCCTTCACGGCGATCCCGTCGCGGGGAGATGCACTCTCAGCTCTCCGTGCAATTCGGCTTGAGTTCGGAGTCCACCCAGTCGAGCCGGCGTCCGCCGACCGGATCGTTCAGCACGGATGCCGCCTGCCAGAACTTGCGCGCGCGGCACAGGTCACGACTGTCGCGACTGCTTCGAAAGCGAAGCAGATACAGATCGCCGAGCGGTATGTTGGCGGCGGGTATCTGTCTGGACGCGGCCAGTTCGAGCAACTGCTCCGCTTCGGCCTCGGGACCCTTCGGGCCTTCCGTCATCAGAAAGGCTGCCGCCGAGCAGGCCCTTCCGTAGCCCTCCTCCCGGCACAGGGCAGCGAGCGCTTGCGCAATCACCGCCTTGTTCCCATCCCAGCGGGCCAGGTGGAGTTCGAGGTACCTGCTCTCGGGCGTCGGCGACGGAACCGCCTTCAGATCGGCTCTGAGCCTTCTCACGCACACCGCGTCAAGCGTGTACGACGCCTCGCTCCAGTAGGCCGGGTCGTTCTGCAGGAGGTACTGGAAACTGCATGGACCGACCTTTTGAGTGGCGACCGGCGCTGAACCGAATCCCAGCACGCCCAGCATCGTCCACACCATTCCAACGAGCCTGAAAGCTTGCGGCATCATGCGGCGAATTTGGCTAGGAGGCGGCAGGACGCGGAAAGGGGCCTGCCATCCGGCAGGCCCCCCGACGCTTCCTTACCACCCGTTCGCAAGCGCGGTCCGGCTCGCCTCTCAGAGCACCTTGCCGGTGCTGTCGTCGATCAGGTGCATGTTGCTGAGGTCGGCGCGGAGCTTCATGGAGCGAGCCGCCTCGGCACCCGCATTGGGATTGACCCTGCCGCAGATCTCCCGGCCGTTCATCGTGAAGTAGACCAAGGTCTCCATGCCCATCGGTTCGACGACGTCGATCAGCATGTCGAAGTCGTGCTGGTTGGGCTCGGTGTGCGGCCTCGTCTCGGTGATGTGCTCGGGCCGTAGCCCCAGCATCAGGTTGGGCTTGCCGACATGGGCCGTATAGCGACCCGTGCGGTCGGCCGGCACCGGGAAGGACAGAGTATCGTTCAGGCGCACGCGCAGGGCGCCCGCCGCCTGCTCAAGCTGGCATGAGATGAAATTCATGGCCGGCGAGCCGATGAAGCCTGCGACGAACTTGGTCGCCGGCGAGTGGTAGAGGTCGTTCGGCGAGCCGACCTGCTCGATGATGCCGCCGTTCATGACAACCACGCGGTCGGCCAGGGTCATCGCCTCGACCTGGTCGTGGGTCACGTAGACCGTCGTGGTGCGGACCTTCTGATGCACCTTCTTGATCTCGGTGCGCATCTGGACGCGCAGCTTGGCATCGAGGTTGGACAGCGGCTCGTCGAACAGGAACACCTTGGGATCGCGCACGATGGCGCGGCCCATGGCGACGCGCTGGCGCTGGCCGCCGGAGAGCTGCTTGGGCTTGCGATCGAGGAGCTCGGTGATGTCGAGGATCTGCGCCGCCTGCCTGACCCGCTGGTCGATCACGTCCTTCGGGGTCTTCTTGAGCTTCAGGCCGAACGACATGTTCTCGTAGACGTTCATGTGCGGATAGAGCGCGTAGTTCTGGAACACCATGGCGATGTCCCGGTCCTTCGGCGGCACGTCGTTGACGACGTGGCCACCGATCGCGATGTCGCCGCCGCTGATCTCCTCCAGCCCCGCGATCATGCGGAGCGTGGTGCTCTTGCCGCAGCCCGACGGGCCGACCAGAACGATGAACTCCTTGTCGGTGATGTCGAGATCGATGCCACGGACGGCGAGGACTTCGTCGTACTTCTTGACGACCTTACGCAACGTTACCTGAGCCATGTGTCGACTATCCCTTTGTCGCGCCCGCGGTCAGACCCGCAATGTAGTAATCCATGAGGAAGGCGTAGATGATGAGCGGCGGCGCGGCGCCGAGCAGCGCCCCGGTCATGATCTGCCCCCAGTTGAAGACGTCGCCCTTGATCAGCGTCGTGATGATGCCCACCGGCAGCACCAGCTCGCTGGTCGAGGTGGTGAAGGCCAGCGGATAGAGGAACTGCGCCCAGGCCACGGTGAAGGTGAAGATCGTCGCCGCGATGATCCCGGGCAGGGCCACCGGGATGAAGATCTTGGTCAGGGTCTGCATCCAGGTCGCGCCGTCGATCAGCGCGGCCTCGTCCAGTTCCTTCGGGATCGACGCGAAGTAGCCGATCATGATCCAGGTGGCGAACGGCACCGTCAGCGTCGGGTAGAGGATGATCATCGTCCACCAGTGATTCATCAGCTGGACGCCGAACGTCTCGTTCACCCAGGCGAACATCTTGAACAGCGGGATGAACAGCAGTGTTTCCGGGATCAGGTATGTCAGGAACACCCCGGTCGCCAGCGTGGCCGATCCCCAGAACTTCATGCGGGCGAGCGCGAAGGCCGCGATCACGCTGATCAACATGGTCAGGATGACGACACAGATCGACACGATCGCCGAGTTCCGGAAGAACACCAGGAACTGGTTCTGCGAGAGAAGGTCGATGTAGTTCTGCAGCGTCGGATTGTTGATCCACCATGGGTTGGTCGCAGCCGATATCTCCGCGCTGGTCTTCAGCGAAGTGATCAGCATGTAGATCGGCGGCATCAGGAAGAAGATGGCGAACAGCACGAGGAAGAAATAGGACCAGCGCAGCGCCCATGTCCGGTCGCGGCTCATGCTGCCGTACTTGGGGCGGCCCGATGCCTCGCTGGCGATCGATGCGTTTGCCATCAGACTTCACTCCCCCGCTTGGTGATGTCGCGCAGGATGAAGGTCGCGGCGACGGCCAGGATCGGCACCATGAACAGCGACACGGCGGCACCGAGCGGAATATCGCCGCCCTCGATGCCGACACGGAACGCCCAGGTGCCGAAGATATGTGTGCTGTTGAGCGGACCGCCTGCCGTGAGCACGCGCACGATGTCGAAGTTGGCGAAGGTCACGATAAGAGAGAACAGCGCGGTGATGGCGATGATGTTGCGCATCATCGGCAGGGTCACGTACCAGATGCGCTGCCACCACGTGGCGCCGTCGATCGAGGCCGCTTCGTAGAGCTGCTCGGGCACCGACTTCAGCGCCGCGAGATACATGATCATGAAGAACGGCGAGCCGATCCAGACATTGACGAGGATGACCGAGAAGCGCGCCCAGCCGGCCTCGCCGGTCCATGGAATGCCCTCGATTCCGAAAATCTGCAGGAGCCAGTTGAGGGCGCTGTAGGACGGATCGAACAGCCACAGCCAGGCGAGCGTGCTCATGGCCGGCGGAATGACCCACGGCACCAGCAGCATGCCGCGCCACTTGCGCTGGCCCTTCGCAGGAATGTTGTGGACGAAGTGAGCAACGACGAAACCGATGATCGCCTTGAAGATGACCGCCGTGATGGCGAACAGGCAGGACTGGTAGACGACCAGCCAGAAGGTGTCGCGGCCGAACAGGAACTCGAAATTCCCGAAGCCGACGAAGCGGGTCATGCCCTTGTTGAGCGTCGCGAGGTAGACCGCGTAACCCGCCGGATAGGCGACCAGGATCGTGATCAGGAGGATCAGCGGCAAGGCCATCAGAAAGGCGATGGTCGACTTGCGCTGCATGAGCTTGTGAAGACCGCTGCGCTGTTGCGTCGGATGCCCGGACGGATTTCGGGCGGCGATGTCTGCCATCGGGTACTCCAGGCCCTGTCGGGCCATGCGGGAAACGCCAGGTGAAACGGGCTACGAGAACAATTCAGCCCCCGCCGCGGGGATGGGAGCGTCGGACTGTTCCACGCATCGCAGGACAGTCCGCGCACTCCTCCCGAACCGGTCCTGCGGACCGATCCCAGGGCCGAAACCGGAACCGCCCGGCGACCCCCGTTCGAGGACCGGCGGGCGGCTTCGCATCAGTTGCGCGTGAAGCCCTCGAGCTCCTTGGCCGCCCAGTCGAGCGTCTTGTCCATGGCCTCGCCCTTGGCGTAGCGCACGACCATCTGGGTCATGATGGCCTGGGTGTAAATCTGCTCGGCGATCTTGTGCGGCGCGGGTGCCGCGGCGATCGAGAGCGTCTGGTGGTTGTGCGGATTGGGGTAGTGGTAGAGCGTGCCCTTGGGCGGCGACTCTTCGGCCCACACCTTGAAGGTGGTGAGCTTCTCGAACGCCGGCAGGTCGTAACCCTGCGATGCGTTGGTCATCTTTTCGGCGGAGCTGGCCTGAGAGAGATAGGTGATCAGGCTCTTGGCCGCCGACTGGTTCTTGCTGAAGTTCCAGATGCCCCAGAAGAACGGCAGGAACGGCGCGTAGCGGCCCTTGGGACCGACCGGGAAGCCGTGGGTCCAGAGCTGCTCGGCGACCTGCGGCGCATCGCGCTTGGCGACGGCCCAGGCGCTGGGCGGGTTCATGATCAGCGTGCCCTGGCCAGACACCAGGAACTTGTTGTTCGAGGCGTCGTCCCAGGACGGCACGTCGGCCGGCAGGAACTGCATCAGCTTCTTGTAGTAGTCGAGCACCTGGCGGACCTGGTCGTTCTTCACGACGATGTCGCCCTTGGCATTGACGAGCTGGGCGCCGAAGGCATGGAACAGCGCGCCGGCGCTGTCGACACTGTCAGACGTGGTGCCGAGCCCGATGCCGAACGGGTTGCCGCCCTTCTGGCAGGCCTCGGCCGCTTTGACGAAATTGTCGAGGTTCCAGGCATCCGCCTTGGGGGCCTGTCCGACCGGATACATCGCCTGGATGTCGATGCCGGCATGCTTTTTCAGGAGATCGATCCGCGAGCACGGGCCCTTGATCTGGCTGCCCACCGTGGCCGGCACAGCGAGCCACTTGCCATTCACCTTGCCGAGGTATTCGACGGTATCGTTGACCTTGCCGTTCTCCTTGATGAGCGGCTCCATGACGTCGTTCATCGGGACGAGCTGGTCAGCGTAGCGCGCAGGCAGCCAAGTCGAGAAGGCGAGCACGTCGTGGCCCGACTTGGCCTGCGATTCGGCGGCGGTGGTGAGCAACAGCTTGTTGCCCTGCGAGGTGATGAAGTCCATCGAGACTTCGACCTTGTTCTTCTCTGCCCACTCCTTCACGAGAGCCTCGGTCGCCTTGTTGGCGCCCGGCACCCAGTGATCCCAGAAACCGACCGAGAGCTTGCCGGCGGCATTCGCGCTCCGAACGAATGGCGCCGCCACGAGTGCCGCGGAAGCCGCGGCGGTACCGGCGACGAATCGACGACGATTGACCTTCATCGAGACCATGTTTCCTCCTCAGAGCCGATTTCGACCGGCAGATTGATCCCAGCCCGCGCTGATGCTTGGGGCACTGGCTCTCAAGCGGAGCCTTGCGGCGATGCTATGCACAAGACACCGGGCAAGCAATGCATTTTGACACGGGTTTGGGATTCGAACGGAAATTGACAGGCTGTAGCGAGACTTGGATGCTCCGCCGCACGGAGCCGCAGCGGGGCGTGCAATTCCTGCGAGAATGTTGTGTGAATTGCGTCCTGATCGAGTTCCATCGCCGGATCTCCCGGCACCCGATTTGAAAGAAGCGTCCGCCCCCTCATGAATACCGTTCCGATCGCCAATCCCTGGCTCGCCGCCGTTGCCCCCTCGCCCATCGGCGAGACCAAGCGCTGGGTGCTGGGACGCACGTTTCCCGCCGACCGGCCGCTGATCGACCTGAGCCAGGCCGTGCCGGGCTATCCGCCGGCGCTGGAGCTGCGCCAGCATCTGGGCGAGTTGCTGCTCGATCCCACGATGCACGGTTACACACCGATCCTCGGCCTGCCGGTGCTGCGCGAGACCTACGCGGGACATCTTTCGGAATTCTACGGCGCGCCCATCACACCTGCCGAGGTCGGCATCACGTCGGGATGCAATCAGGCCTTCTGCCTTGCGCTGATGAGCATCGCAAAGGCGGGCGACCAGGTGATCCTGCCGCGGCCGCACTACTTCAATCACGACATGTGGATGCGGATGCAGGGGGTCGAACCGGTATCGCTCGACTTCCGGCCGGGCTCCGGCGCCGTGCCCGACGCCGAGGATGCCGAGAAGCTGATCGGCCCCCGGACGCGCGCGATCATCCTGATCTCGCCGAACAACCCGACGGGCGCGGTCTATCCGCCCGAGACGATCCACGCCTTCTACGAACTCGCGAAGAAGCACGGTATCGCCCTGCTGCTCGACGAGACCTACAAGGATTTCCTCCCCGAGGGCGAGCGCCCGCACGATCTCTTCAGCCGGCCCGACTGGCGCGGCACGCTCGTGCACCTCTACAGCTTCTCCAAGGTCTTCGCGCTGACAGGCTATCGCGTCGGTGCTGTCACCGCGGGCACCGCGTTGATGGCCGAGATCGAGAAGGCGATGGACTGCGTCTCCATCTGCCCGCCGCGGCTGGGCCAGGAGGCCGCGCTCTATGGCCTGCGCAAGCTGTTGCCCTGGGCGCGAAACAACACTGCCGGCCTCAAGGCGCGAGCCGACCTGCTGGGCCAGGGCCTCGAACGCTCCAACCGCTGGCGCCTCGTCAGCATCGGCGCCTACTTCGCCTACGTGGAACATCCCTTCGCCGGCACTGCGTCGACCGAAGTCTCCAAGCGCATGGCCGACGAGGAGAACCTGCTCACCATTCCTGGAGACATGTTCGGTGCCGGCCAGGAACGCTTCATCCGCCTCGCCTTCGCCAACGTCACCGACGACAAGATCCCGACCGTGCTGGAGCGACTGGAACGGTTTGGTGTGTAGGAAGGGAGCGACGAGTCACTCCTCTCGCAGGGCTTTGTCCATCGCCTTTCCCTTGACGAGTTCATCGAGGTAGCGGATCTCGCGCATGATGAGTTCCTCGATCCGTCGTTTGGGTGCGATGCTTAGCCATGGCGGCGATGCTAGCCTGTCCGGCGCCGCCATCAACGTTGCGAAGAGGAACGTGCCATGCCTTACGCCACCACACCCGACGGGGTGAAACTCCACTACGAAGAGGCAGGCAGCGGCACGCCGATCCTGTTCGTCCATGAATATTGCGGCGACTGGCGCGCCTGGGAGCCGCAGATGCGCTTCTTCTCGCGGCGCCATCGCTGCATCACCTATTCCTTCCGCGGCTATCCCGACTCCGACGTACCCGAGTCGGGCGACCTGTACGGCCAGCAATTCGCCGTCGACGACGCGAGACACATGCTCGATCACCTCGGGATTGCGAAGGCGCACATCGTCGGTCTGTCGCAAGGGGCCTTCGCGACCGCGCATTTCGGGAGATTGTATGCCGACCGCGCCCTCTCGCTCACCCTCGCCGGCGTCGGTTCTGGCGCGGGGCGCGAAGGACATGAACAGTTCAAGAAGGACGCGGTGACCACAGCCGGCCTCATCCGCAAGCACGGCATGGCGAAGTATGCGGAAAGCCTGACCACGAATCCGACGCGCTCACGCTTCAGGACGAAGGATCCACGCGGCTTCGCCGAATTCACGCAGCATCTTTCCGAGCATCCCGACATCGGCGCCGCCAACACCATGGCGAACTACCAGGGCAAGCGGCCGTCGCTCTACGACCTCGAGGAGGAATGGAAGAGGCTCGACCTCCCGACGCTGATCATCTGCGGCGACGAGGACGACCCCTGCCTGCAGCCCAGCCTCTACCTGAAGCGCGTGCTGCCCAATGCCGGGTTGGCGATGTTCGCCAAGACCGGGCATACGGTGAACCTCGAGGAGCCCGACGCCTTCAACCGCGAACTCTGGAACTTCATCGTCATGGCGGAAGCCGGCAAATGGACGGCACGCTTGCCGGTCGCCGAGGGCCCCGGCCTTATCTGACCGTCACGGCGTGATTGAGCGGGCCATGACCGCGTCCGAATCCGGGCGCGGTCTCGATGGCCCTGCGGACATAGTCGCGCGCCCGCGTGACCGCATCGCGCAGCGTCATCTTCTGCGCCAGCCCCGCCGCAATGGCCGAGGCCAGAGTGCAGCCGGTCCCATGAGTGCTGCGGCTCGCGATGCGGGCGTCCTCGAACCGGTCGAACTTTCCGTCATGGAACAGCAGGTCGACGACGCGGTCGCCCTTGAGATGGCCGCCCTTCATCAGCACGGCCCTGGCGCCCAGTGCAGCCAACCGCTCCGCGGCGCGCTTCATGTCGGGCTCGGCGCGCACCGGAAATCCCACCAGCACTTCCGCCTCCGGCAGGTTGGGTGTGATGAGTGCTGCCATAGGCAACAGCCTGTCGCGCAGCGCTGCCTCTGCCTCGGTCAGCAAGAGCCGGTGCCCGCCCTTGGCAACCATCACCGGATCGACCACCAGCGGCACACCGGCCGCGTGCCTCTCGATGCCGGAGGCCACGACCTCGATCACCTCGGCGCTGTGCAGCATGCCGGTCTTCACGGCATCGGCGCCGATGTCGGTCAACACCACTTCGATCTGCTGCGCGATGAAGGCCGGCTCGACGCCGACCACCCCATGCACGCCCTCGGTGTTCTGAGCGGTCAGCGCCGTGATGGCGGTCGCGGCGAACCCGTTCATCGCCGTGACTGCCTTGATGTCGGCCTGGATGCCCGCGCCGCCTCCGGAATCCGAACCAGCGACGATCAGCACGCGACCTTTCATGCTGCCTGCCGGGGAATCGCCTCGACGATCTGATCGACGACGCTGTGGACGAGGTCGCAATCGTCTCCCTCCGCCATCACACGGATCAGCGGCTCCGTTCCCGACTTTCGAACGAGGATGCGCCCGCTCTTGCCGAGCCTGGCCTCGGCCGAGGCGATCGCCTTGACCACCGGTGCGGCTTCCAGGGCCTGATTGGCGTCCGCGACGCGCACGTTCTTCAACAGCTGCGGCACGGGCTCGAACGCGCGGAACAGCTCGCTCGCCGGCCGGCCGGTGCGAACCAGGACTGACAACGCCTGCAGTGCCGCCATCAGCCCGTCGCCGGTCGTGGCATGGTCGGTCATGATGATGTGACCGGATTGCTCGCCCCCCAGATTATAGCCGTCGGCTCGCATGCGTTCGAGAACGTAGCGGTCGCCGACCTGCGTGCGGACGAGCTTCAGCCGCCGCGCGTCGAGATAGCGTTCCAGCCCGAGATTGGACATGACCGTCGCCACGACGCCGCCGCCCGACAGCAGGCCGTTCCGCGTCCACTGGTCGGCGATGGTCGCCATGAGCTGGTCGCCATCGATGACCGCACCCGTTTCGTCGACCATGATGACGCGGTCTGCATCGCCGTCGAGTCCGATGCCGATATGGGCATGGTGCGCGACGACCTGCTCCTGCAGCACGCCGGGATGAGTCGAGCCGCAATTGCCATTGATGTTGAAGCCGTCCGGGGAGACGCCGACGCGAATCACCTCGGCGCCGAGTTCGGTGAGCACCGTCGGCGCCACCTTGTAGGCAGCGCCGTTGGCGCAATCGATGACGACCTTGAGATCGCTCAGGTCGAGGCCGCG
Organism: Reyranella sp.; assembly: GCA_017990895.1. GTDB lineage: Bacteria > Pseudomonadota > Alphaproteobacteria > Reyranellales > Reyranellaceae > Reyranella. The sequence continues at coordinate 1,396 of JAGNNA010000005.1, read as the reverse complement.
CGGCGCCGACGCCTTGACCGCCTCTATGTACCGGCCCTGCACGTCATCCAGCCGCTGCGCGCGGCCGATCGCGGCGGCATCGGCGAGAACGAGGTCCGAGGGCGACATCACCAGCGCCTGGATCTCGGTCTCGACCGTATCGGACAGCTTGAAGCCGTCGGGACCGAACAGCTTGATCCCGTTGTCCTCGTAAGGATTGTGCGAGGCGGAGATCATCACGCCGACATCGGCGCGCATCGACCGCGTGAGGAAGCCGACCGCGGGCGTCGGGATCGGCCCCAGCAGGAACACGTCGACGCCCACCGAGAGAAAGCCGGCCGTCAGCGCCTGCTCCAGCATGTAGCCCGACAGGCGCGTATCCTTGCCGATGACGGCGCGGTTGCGATGGGCGCCGCGGTGAAACACCTGTCCCGCGGCCATGCCGATGCGCATCGCGATTTCGGCGGTCATCGGGGCGGTGTTCGCACGACCGCGAACGCCGTCTGTGCCGAAAAGTGAACGAGCCATGATGGAAATTCTAACGCATTGCCTCGAAGACCGCGAGAGCCTGCCGGGTGGCGACGACGTTGTGGACACGGACGATCGATGCGCCACGGCGCACGGCCTCCACCGCCAGCCAGGCGGATGCCGGATCGCGATCGGCGGGCTTTTCGACACCCGTCAGCCGGCCGATGAAGCTCTTGCGCGAGCAGCCGATCAGCACGGGGTATCCCGCCTCCGCGAGACGATGTGTCCCCGCGATCAGGGCCAGTTCCTCCTCGACCGTCTTGCCGAAGCCGAGCCCCGGGTCGAGGGCGATGCGCTGGCGTTCGACGCCGGCCGCCAGGCAGGCATCCGCACGATCGAGCAGGAACCGCCGGACATCCTCGACGACATCTTCGTACGGCGGACCGGCATAGCGGTCCTCCGGCCGACCGCGCCGGTGCATCAGCACGACCGCCGCCTTGCGCCGAACGACGAGAGGCAGCAGGGCCGGGTCGTCGCGCAGCGCCGACACGTCGTTCACGATGCGCGCGCCGGCAGACAAGCCCGCTTCGGCCACCAGGGCGCGACGCGTGTCGAGGGAAACGACGGCGCCGTGCCGCACCAGGCCTTCAACGACGGGAAGCACCCGCCGGCATTCCTCCGCTGGAGAAACGGAAGCCGAACCGGGGCGCGTGGACTCGCCACCGACATCGAGGATATCGGCCCCTTCCGCGACGAAGCGCAGGCCATCGTCGATGGCCCGCGCCGGGTCGAGGCGTTCACCGCCGTCGGAAAAGGAGTCGGGCGTCACGTTCATGATCGCCATCACGAGAGGGCGATCGAGCGGGAGGCCCGCGAAGCGTCGCGTCAAACGCCCGGCTGAGGCTCGGGGCTGGCACCCGGAGCGGGACCGGTGGTGGTCGGCACCGAG
>JAGNNA010000197.1 GCA_017990895.1 Reyranella sp. | reverse complement strand
GCTGCAGGTCCAGGAAGCAAAGCCCAACTTCCAGCTCCTGTATTTCGGCTTCAAGACCACGCGCCCGATGGTGGCCGACAAGCGCGTGCGCGAGGCCATGAGCATCGCCATCAACCGGGCCGAACTTGCCAAGGCGATCCTGCTCGGCAATGCCGACCCGGCCTTCACCGACGTCGACCCCGATGCGCTGGACTTCGACCCGAAGACCAAGGGCATCGTGAATGAAGATGTCGAGCGGGCGAAGAAGCTGCTCGACGAAGCGGGCTGGATACCCGGCGCCGACGGGGTCCGCGAAAAGGACGGCGTCAAGCTGCAGCCCAAGGTCTACTACACGCAGGCTGGCAACACGCCCCGCATCGCCGAAGCCATCCAGGGGTATCTGCGCCGCATTGGCGTGCAGTGGCAGCTCCAGCCCTGGGATTCGACCATCGCGGCCGCCAAGATGGCGGAGCAGGACTATGAAATCTGGTCCGTCACCGTGCCTTATCTCTCGGCCGGCGACCTGATGAACATCTACTTCAATTCCAAGAACATCCCAACGCCCAACCGGATGAACTGGAACGATCCCGAAACTGACGAGTGGCTGCGCCTCGGGCGCTCGGCGCTGACCGAGGCCGATCGCGCCAAGTACTACGCGATGGTTCAGCAGAAGGTGACACGCGAGCACCTGTGGATCCCGGTGCTGAACATCAACATGCACCAGGTGACGAACAAGAAGATCAAGGGCGCACGCCCGCACATGATCTACCAGAACACTTTCTACAAGGGTCTCGACGTGACGTACTGAACCGAAACGACAAGGGAGCGAGAAAGCGATGCGTAAGTTCCTGAAGGGCGTAACGGCGTTGCTTGGCGTAATGGGCCTCTCCCCGGTGGCGGAGGCGCAGACCTTGCGGATGATGAAGTCGCTCGATGCGCCGCATTACGACGGCCAGCGCACGACCTGGTCGCCGACCTCCGACATCGTGAACATGTTCCAGGACACGCTGGTGGCGATGGACTGGGACGGCAAGACGGCCATTCCCTATCTCGCCAAGTCGTGGACGATCAGTCCGGACGGCAAGCTCTACACCTTCAAGCTGCGCGACGATGTGAGCTTCTGCAGCGGCAAGAAGTTCACCGCCGAGGACGTGATCTATTCCTTCAAGCGGCTGAAGAGCCCCGAACTCAAGGCGCCGCTGGCTTGGCGCGCCGGCAACATCAAGGAGCTGCGCGCACCCGATCCCTACACGGTCGAGTACGAGCTGAACGAGCCCTTCGCCGACCTGCTGCTGCAGCTCACCATGTTCACGACGGCGATCCACAACAAGGAGAGCGTCGAGGCGCTGGGCAAGGACTACGGCATCAAGGGCATCGACGGCACCGGCCCGTGGTGCTTCGAAAGCTGGCAGCCGCGCACCGAGATCGTGCTGAAGCGGCACGATGCCTACAAATGGGGCCCCTCGATGTACGCCAACAAGGGGCCGGTGAAGTTCGAGAAGCTCAGCATCAAGATCGTGCCCGAGGATTCCAGCCGGGTCGCCGCGATGATGGGCGGGCAGTTCGACGTCACGCACCAGATCCCGCTGCAGTTCATCCAGCAGATCAAGGCCTCGCCCAACCTGAACGTCCAGGAGGCCAAGCCAAACTTCCAGCTCATGTACTACGGCTACAAGACCACGCGCCCGATGGTGGCCGACAAGCGCGTGCGCGAGGCGATGAACATCGCCATCAACCGCGCCGAGATCGTCAAGGGCATCATGCTGGGCAATGCCGAGCCCGCCTACACCTTCATCGATCCCAAGGCGCTCGACTTTGCCGACTCGACCAAGAGCATCATCAAGGAAGATGTCGAGCGGGCGAAGAAGCTCCTCGACGAGGCCGGCTGGAAGGTGGGAAGCGACGGCATCCGCGAAAAGGACGGCGTCAAGCTGGCCCCGAAGGTCCTGTTCACCCAGGTCGCCTACTTCCCGCGCGTGTCGGAGGCGATCCAGGGCTACATGCGCAAGATCGGCATCGACTGGAAGATCGTCGGCTACGACTCGACCATCGCGCCGGCCGAGATGAGCAAGCAGGACTTCGAGCTCTGGACCGTGACCTTCCCCTACATCTCGTCCGGGGACCTGCTGAACTTCTACTTCGATTCCAAGAACATGCCGGCGCCCAACCGCATGAACTGGAACGACGCCAAGACCGACGAGTACCTGAAGATGGGCCGCGCCTCGATCACCGACGCCGATCGCGCCAAGTACTATGCGCTGGCCCAGCAGAGGGTGACAGAGGAGCATCTCTGGATGCCGGTCATGAACATCGCGATGTACACGACCAGCCTCAAGAAGCTGAAGGGTGTGCGGCCGCACATGCTCTACCAGAACACCTTCTACAAGGGCCTGGACTACTCCTTCTGATGGAAAAGCTCCTCGAGGTCCGCGGTCTCCGCACTCACTTCCACACCGACCGCGGCCTCTTCCGCGCGGTCGACGGCATCGACTTCTCCGTCGGGCGCGGCCGCACCGTCGGCCTGGTCGGCGAATCCGGCTGCGGCAAGAGCGTCACCTCGCTCTCCGTCATGGGCCTGGTGGCGAGCCCGCCCGGCCAGGTCGAGGCCGATGCGATCCTCTTCGAGGGCCGGAACATCCTCGGCCTGTCGGCCGACGAACGCCGCCGCCTGCGCGGCGGCAAGATGTCAATGATCTTCCAGGAACCGATGACCTCGCTCAATCCGGTCCACACGATCGGCCAGCAGATCGTCGAGGCGATCATGGCGCACACCACCCTGTCGCCGCAGGCCGCCAAGGCCCGCGCCGTCGAGATGCTCGAACTGGTGCGGATCCCCTCGGCGAAACAGCGGGTCGACGACTATCCTCACCTGCTGTCGGGCGGCATGCGCCAGCGGGTCATGATCGCCATGGCGCTGTCCTGCGAGCCGGCGCTGCTGATCGCCGACGAGCCGACCACCGCGCTCGACGTCACCATCCAGGCGCAGATCCTCGACCTGCTACAGGACCTGCAGCGGCGGCTCGGCATGGCGATGCTGATCATCACCCACGATCTCGGCGTGATCGCCGAGATCGCCGACGAGGTGGTGGTGATGTATGCCGGCAAGATCGTCGAGAGCGCGCCGGTCGACGCCCTCTTCGCCGATCCGCAGCACCCCTACACGATCGGCCTGCTGGGCTCGATCCCGCGCATCGAGGTCGACCGCGAACGCCTGTCGACCATTGAGGGCTCGGTACCGAGCCCCAACAACCAGCCCAAGGGCTGCCGCTTTGCGCCGCGCTGCCCCTTCGCCGATGCGCGCTGCCACGCCGAGCCGCCGCCGCTGCGCGACCTCGGCCCGGAACATCGCGTGGCCTGCTGGAAGGCGCCGGTCGAACTGGCGAGGGCGGCATGAGCATCGCAACGGCAACGGCAACCGCGACGCCCGTCCTGCAGGTCGACGGGCTGGTAAAGCACTTCCCGGTGAGCCGAGGCCTGATCCGCCGCAAGGTGATCGGCATGGTGCGCGCCGTCGAAGGCGTGAGCTTCGAGATCGCGCGCGGCGAGACCCTGGCGCTGGTGGGCGAATCGGGCTGCGGCAAGTCGACGACCGGCCGCCTCGTGCTGCGCCTGATGGACCCGACCGCAGGCTCGGTCCGGTTCAAGGGCGAGGAGATCGCCACCCTCGACAAGCATGCGCTGCGCCGCCTGCGCCGCCACATGCAGATCATCTTCCAGGACCCTTATGCGTCGCTCAACCCGCGCATGACGGTGGGTGAGATCCTGGCCGAGCCGATGGCAGTGCATGGTCTTCACACCGAGGCCGAGCGCGCGCAACGGGTCAAGGAGCTGCTCGACGTCGTGGGTCTGCTGCCCGAACATGCGCGGCGCTATCCGCACCAGTTCTCCGGCGGGCAGCGACAGCGCATCGGCATCGCCCGCGCGCTGGCGGTCAATCCCGACCTGATCATCTGCGACGAGCCGGTCTCCGCGCTCGACGTGTCGATCCAGGCGCAAATCGTGAACCTGCTGCAGAACCTGCAGCAGCGCTTCGGCCTCTCCTATCTCTTCATCGCCCACGACCTCGCGGTGGTGAAGCACATCAGCGACCGCGTCGCCGTGATGTATCTCGGCCAGCTGGTCGAGATCGCCGGCAAGCGCGACCTCTACGACCGGCCGCTGCATCCCTACACGCAGGCGCTGCTGTCGGCGATCCCGCGCCCCGATCCCAGCGTGCGCCAGGAGCGCGTGCTGCTGGCCGGTGACGTGCCGAGTCCCTTCGCGCCACCGCCGGGCTGCCGCTTCCACACCCGCTGCATCCACGCCCAGCCGCGCTGCAAGCAGGAGCAGCCCGAGCTGCGCGACGCCGGCAACGGCCATCGCGTGGCCTGTCACTTCTATGAGACGTTGCCGAAACCGGCGGCGCCATCAACGGCGAGCGCTTCCCTTGGCAAGCTCCCCGAACGCCTCGCCGCGTTCGAGGCGGCGAAGGCGGCGCGTGCTGGCTGACACCACATCGCGCAGCTTGAGAAGCGCACGCTCGATCTCCGGCTCGGGCGTTCCGGCGTAACCCAGGATGAGGCCGTGCCGCCGCGCCTTTCCGGCGTAGCAGACCGAAAGCGGCTGGACGATCAGGCCTGCGGCCGTCGCGGCCGCGGTCACGGCGACATCGTCGAAGCGCGGCACGAGTTTCGCCACGGGGCTGGCGATCACATGCATGCCGCCGGGATCGGGCGCGATCTCCAGCAGCCCATCCAGATGCCGCGCCGCGACCTGAAGCAGCGTCTCGCGGCGGCCGGCATAGAGTTGCCGCGTGCGGCGCAAGTGGGTGGCGAAGTGGCCCTCGGAAATGAAGCGAGCGAGCGCGCCCTGCCCCAGCAGCGGCGCCCGCACCGATACGCGGTCCATGATCTGCTCCGTGGCCTCGACCAGCGAGGCCGGCAGGACGAGGAAGCTCAGCCGAAGCGCGGGAAAGAGCAGCTTGGAAAAGCTGCTGAAGTAGGCGACGCGGCCAGACCGGTCGAGCGTGCGCAATGGTGCGAGCGGCCGGCCGCTGTAGCGATACTCGCCGTCGAAATCGTCCTCGGCGATCCAGCCCTTGGTGCGCTCGGCCCAGTTCAGGAGTTCGAGGCGACGCTGCAGGCTGAGCACGGTGCCGAGCGGGAAATGATGGGCCGGCGCCACGACCGCCAGGCGCGCTTCGGAGGCCAGGGCCAGCGCCGCCTCGGGCGAGAAGCCCGACGCGTCGATCGCGACAGGCACGGCGCGTACGCCCGATGTTGCCAGCGCTTCGCGCACGCCGACAAAGCCCGGGTCCTCGATCCAGGCCGTGTCGCCGGCATCGAGCACGACTTCCGCGAACAGCGACAGGCCATGGCGAATGCCGGTCGTGACGACGACGGCTCCGGGATCGCAGGTGAAACCGCGCGCCACACCGAGATAGGTCGCGATCGCCTCACGCAGGCCGGCGTGCCCGAACGGATGGACGGCGCTCGCCGCCTCGATGCCGGGCCGGCGCCACTCGCGCTCCAGCAGCTTGGCCCACAGCGCGAAGGGAAAGGCCTCGCGGTCGGGCTGGCCGGTGGGAAAAGCCAAGGGCGGGCCGGCCGGAGCGGGCGATGACGTCTCAGCCAGCAGCGCTCGCGTCCGGCGCGCAACAGCGGGTTTGGCAACCATCTGCCCCTGACGCTGCGCGCCAGAACGGGGCACGGTCAGCATCTCGTCGGGCAAGTCGGCCGCGACCGACATGGCCGAGCCGGCCTGACTCACGACATAGCCCTCGGCGACGAGCTGGTCGAAAGCCAGCACCACCGTGCCGCGCGCGCAGTCGAAATCCTGGGCCATCTGGCGCGAGGATGGCAGCCGTGTGCCGGGCTTCAGCCGTCCGTCGAGGATGGCGCGCCGCATCTGCTCGCCGATCTGCCGGTGAAGCGGTTCGGGCGAGGAAGGATCGAGCGCCAGGCCAAGCGGCGGGGCGCGGCGCGGACGCGACTTCAACTGGTCCAGTCTCTTTCCACCAAACTGGCTCTTTCGCCTGATCCGTATCGCGACGATGGTCTTCCCGCAAGCAACCCCTTTTTCCGGTGCGCCAAAGGTCACGCCATGAGCCCTCCCGATTCAGTCACGCCACCCGACAGCTATCCCGTCACCAACGTCAACAAGGTGAAGCGCGTCCACGAGCGCGGCCGCTACGACAAGGAAACCATTCACGCGATCCTGGATGCCGCCCTGGTCTGCCACATCGCCTATGTGATCGACGGCCGCCCCTACTGCACGCCGACCGCCTTCTGGCGCGAGGGCAGCCACCTTTACTGGCACGGCTCGTCCGCGAGCCGCATGATCCGCAGCCAGAAGGAGGGCGTCGACGTCTGCCTCACCGTCACGCATCTCGATTCGCTGGTGATGGCGCGCTCGGGCTTCCACCATTCGGTCAACTATCGCGCCGTCATGGCCTTCGGGAAGGCGCATGTGATCGACGATCCGGAGGAGAAGCTGAAGCTGATGGACCGCTTCATCGACCGCATCTATCCCGGCCGCTCGAAGCTGATCCGCCAGCCGAACAAGCAGGAATTCAAGGCGACGACCATGATCGGCATGGAGATCGAGATGGCGTCCGGCAAGATCCGCGACAAGCACGTCGCGGACGAGGAGGAGGACTACGAAGGCGTCCCCGCCTGGTCGGCCCTCTATCCCGTCACGCAGGTGCTCGGCGAACCGTCCGACTGCGCGCGCCAGCTTCCGGGCCTCACCCGGCCGGACGAGATGGCCGACTTCGTTCCCGGCGCGCGCCTCGACGAGGTGATGACCAGGACCTACAGGCGGACCTTCGGCGAAGGCTGAGCGGCGGCGCTACTCGGCCTTGATACCGGCGGCCTTGATCACCTTCGCCCACTTCTCGGTGGCCTCGCCGAGGACCTTGGCGAATTCGGCGGGCGTGCCGCCCATCACCGTGCCGCCCAGCTCGACGATGCGGGTCTTGACCTTGTCGCTGGCGAGGCCGGCATTCAGCTCCTTGTTGAGCAGGGCGATGATCTCGTCCGGCGTGCCCCGGGGCACGCCGATACCGGCAAAACCGCTGGCCTCGTAGCCCGGCACGAACTCCGCCACCGTCGGAACGTCCGGCAGGACGGCGAGACGCGCGGTGGGGGTCACGGCCAGGGCGCGCAGCTTCCCGGCCTTGACCTGCTGAATCGACTCCGACAGCGGCGCGAAGATCACCTGCACATGGCCGCTGATCAGGTCGGCAACCGCCGGCGCACCACCCTTGTAGGGAACGTGCACCAGGTTCACGCCGGTCATCATCTTGAAGAGTTCGCAGGCGATGTTCTGAGGCGTGCCCTGCCCGGCCGACCCGTAGTTGATCTTGCCCGGGTTGGCCTTGGCGTAGGCGATGAACTCGGGCAGCGTGTTCGCCGGAACCGACGGGTTCACCACGACGAGGTAGGCCAGCCGCGCGGAGTAGATGACCGGCGCGATGTCGCGCATGAAGTCGAAGCTGAGATTGGAATAGAGCGCAGGGTTGATGACATGCGGCGTCACGACCTGCAGCAGCGTATAGCCGTCGGGCGCCGCTTTCGCGACGGTCTCGGTGCCGATGTTGCCGCTGGCGCCCGGCTTGTTCTCGACGATGAACTGCTGGCCGAGATGCTCGGTCAGCCATTCCGCCATCAGCCGCCCTTGGATGTCGGTCGCGCCACCGGCGGGAAAGCCGACGACGATGCGCGCGGTACGATTCGGATAGGCTTGCGCCCGCGCCATGCCGGGCACGAGCGGCAACGCGGCGGCACCGATCGCGAGGTGCGCCAGTGAACGGCGACGAATGGTCATGATTGCTGCCTCCACGGTTTCATTACGACGCATGTACGCAACGCAACGGAACGCTCGGCGGAGGCAGCCTACATCGGTCCCGTGTGGAGGTGGAAGGGCGCAACGCGCGCAACAAGTTGACGCTCGCGCCAGTGTTTGGAACGATGGTATGACCCAGTCATACTGGAGAGTAGGGTGAGCAGGGTTTCCAAGCGCACGTTCAGCCTTCCGACCGAACAGGCCGTCTATATCGACTCCAAGGTCGAGTCGGGCGCCTACGCGTCCAGTTCCGAAGTCATCAGAGCAGGCCTCCGGGCATTGCAGGAACGAGACGCCGCCGTCGAACGCTGGCTGCGGGACGAAGTCGTTCCCGTCCATGACGCGATGAAGGCGAATCCGGAGCGCAAGCTCTCGAGCAAGTCTGTTCTTTCCGAGGTGCGCGCGCGCTACGCCCCGAAACGCAAGGCCTGTCGTTGAAGCGTCGTATCGTTACTTCCGCGCCCGAGGCCCGAGACGATCTCATCAAGCTAGTCGACTGGATCACGGAACGAGCCCGAGCGGCGATGAACCGATAGGTGTCCACTGCGCACCCCCTATGCCGCCACCCCTGGCTTTAAGGGCGCTGCGGGAACAGGTTGCGCAATGCGATGAAGCGGATCTGAATCAATTTCAGGCGACTACTACGCCTAGTTCTTTAACAAATTCGAGCGCTGTCGCTGTCCTTGCGGCAGCATGCCTCCTAAGGGCTCGTTCCAATGCGGAACGGTACGGTTCGCTTTGCTGCAGGGCGAGTTGACGAGGAACACCAGCAAGAACGTCTGTCACCGACAATTCCAGAGGTCTCTCGATTAGCAATTGAAGCAACAGAAGCGCGCAATGATAAATGTCCACTCGATGATCCATCGGTCCATACTCGGACGGATCTATCGCTTCGGGTGGCAACATCCATTGAGCGAGCAACGTGGAATGAGGATTCATCTCAGCCACAAGCTTGGTAATGCCGAGGTCTCCAACTTTGAATGTTGGACTTCCAACCTCAGATGGCATGAGCTCGTTGCGTGACCAGTGCACAAAAACATTGCCAAGATGCAGATCTTGGTGAACGTGGCCGTGGCGATGAATGAAGTCCAAAGCTTGAAGTGCGCAACGGGCCACACCCGGCATCCAGACCTTACTTGAGTATCCGGCAGCGAACAGCGTCGTTAGGGGCCGCCAGCAGCGTTCCATCACAATGTAGAATAGGCCGTTCCGTTCAAATGCATCATAGACGTGGATGATCGTAGGGTGCCGAAATGCGCGGAGATTCTCGAACTCACGGATCGCTGCACGACGATCTTCCTCGTAGCTACCCTTCGGCTTCAGAACTTTGATTGCAAGGTCATTGCCGAAGTCGTCCATAGCTGCATAGACAACGCCGAAGAAGCCTTCGCCATCATCCAATCGGGGCCCAAACGTGTAGGTCAGACCACTAGGCGGCAGACTCATAATGCCTGAGCCAAAGTCGTACGGCAGCGAGCTTTGCCATGGCAAGGTAGTTCAGGGCGATGCGGTCGAAGCGAGTGCAGACGTGCCTGAACTGCTTGAGTTTTCCGAT
>JAGNNA010000554.1 GCA_017990895.1 Reyranella sp. | reverse complement strand
AGCTGCACGCGGTAACCCATGCCACCCGCGTTCACCGTGAGGTGGGCGCCGTCGTTGCGGACCGTGACCGGGAACTCTTGCCCGTCCACGATCACGGACTCGCCGCGCACTTCCACGTCATAACTGCGGCCGCCGATTGTGACCTTCGCCATCGCTGTCTCTCCCCTGAATACCCGCGGTGCGGGCGTTAGCGCATCTGCCGGAGGCGCCCGTAGCTTCGCCAGCTGCTTCCGGCCGGCTCCCCGGCGGCTGCCACGACGATGGGTTCCGGCGCCTGTGCCTTCTTTTCGCCGATGACCAGCGCCCCCACGACGGCGGCGACGAGCTCGCGCTCGGGGCCAAGGCCACCTTCGCGCCACTGGAGGAACTCCTTGCCCGGGCCCGGGAACATCAGGTAGCTCAGCACATCGTCGATGTCCTTCGCGAGCTCCCCGATCTCGGCCGTGGCTGCTTCCATCTCCGGCGCGAGGTCATCGGCCGGGCGGTGGGTGATGGGCTGCTCCTCACCGAGGATGGTCTGCAGCACCTCGGCGGCAATCGGCGTGCCGGTGCGCCCGTACATGCCCTTCGCGAGGTTCCGGGTCTCCTTGGTCACGCTCGCATACCGCTTGCCCGTGAGGACGTTCAGCACGGCCTGCGTACCGACGATCTGCGAGCTGGGCGTGACGAGCGGCGGGAAGCCGAGGTCCTCACGCACGCGGGCGTTCTCTTCGAGCACGAGCGGCAGCTTCGCCTCGGCGCCCTGGTCGCGGAGCTGACCCACGAGGTTCGAGATCATGCCGCCCGGGACCTGGTGTTGAAGCACTCCCGCGTCCACACCAAGAAGGCCGCTTTCGAACTTCCAGTACTTGCGGCGCACTTCCTTGAAGTAGACCGCGAGGTCGCCGAGCTTGTGGAGGTCGAGGCCGGTCGCGTGCTCCGGGAATTCGGAGAGGGCAGCGACGAGCGTTTCCGTGGCGGGCTGCGACGTGCCGCCGGCGAGCGCGCTGATTGCGGTATCGATGACGTTCGCGCCCGCCTTCACCCCTTCCAGGTACGCCATCTCGGAGTAGCCCGAGGTGTCGTGGCAGTGCATCTGGAGCAGCTTGTCCGGGTGGTCGTGCTTGATGCGCGTGACGAGGGCACGCGCCATGCCGGGGCTGAGGATGCCGGCCATGTCCTTGATACAGAGCGAGTCGGCACCCATCGCGACCATGTCGTCGGCGAGCTTCGCGAACGTCTCGACGTTGTGCACGGGGCTGGTGGTGTAGCAGAGCGCGCCCTGGATGTGGCCGCCGGCCTTCTTCACCGCGGCGAACGGCGCTTCGAGGTTACGCACGTCGTTCAGGGCGTCGAACACACGGAAGACGTCCATGCCGTTCTGGACGGCGCGGTCGCAGAAGGCGAAGAGGACATCGTCGGCATAGTGACGGTAGCCGACGGCGTTCTGGCCGCGGAGGAGCATCTGCGTCGGGGTCTTCTTAAGCCGCGACTTGATCTGGCGAAGGCGCTCCCACGGGTCTTCGCGGAGGAAGCGCAGGCAGGTATCGAAGGTGGCGCCGCCCCAGCATTCGATGCTGTGGTAACCAATTTCGTCCATCTGCTCGAGGACGGGGATCATGTCCTCGGTGCGCATGCGGGTGGCAAGCAACGACTGATGGCCATCGCGGATGGCCGTCTCCATGATGCCGACTTTCGCCATGGTGATACCCAGATCCAGAGGTTAGTCGGCGGCGCGCCGCAGCGGCCAGCCTCAGGTCACGCTAGCACCAACCCCGCTAGCGCGCACCGCGTTCCGGGCTATGGGTTCACGCGTTTCGCCGCACCGCGCGTGCCATGTCGCGCTGGACTTCGCGCTCGGCGATGCGCTCACGCTTGTCATAATGCTTTAGGCCGCGCGCCACACCAAGCTCGACCTTCGCCTTGCCGCGCTTGAAGTACATCGCGAGCGGCACCAGCGTGAGTCCCTGCGCGCCCACCATCTCCTCGATCCGCGCGATCTCCTTGCGATGGAGCAGCAGCTTGCGGTCGCGTTTTGGGTCGTGGCCGGCGTACCCGGCGTTCGAATAGGGGGCGATGTGAGCTTCCTGCAGCCACACTTCGCCGTTCTTGACGCGCGCGTACGAACCCTGGAGCTGCACCTTGTGCTCGCGCACGGCCTTGATCTCGGAGCCCGTGAGGACGATCCCGCATTCGAAGCGGGCGAGGATCTCGTAGTCGTGCCGGGCACGCCGGTTCTGGGCAATGGTCGAATCGCTCATGGAGCCGCGGGATCCTTGGGTGGCCGTACACGAGAACGGCCCCGGCAGGGAAGCCGGGGCCGCCGCGATGTCTCCAGTCTAGCAGCGCTCAGGGGTTGCCGCGCAGGATGTCGATCGCCTTGAACAGCTGGATGTCGCCCTGGTCGATGTACTGCTCGGCGGTCATCTTCACTTCGACGTCCGGGCTGATGCCCACGCCCTCGATCTGCTCGCCCTTGGGGGTGAGCCAGCGTGCGATGGACATGTAGATGGCGCCACAGTTGGACTGTCCGCAGTCCTTGAGCTGGAAGAGCCGGTTGACCGTGCCCTTGCCGAAGCTC
>JAGNNA010000553.1 GCA_017990895.1 Reyranella sp. | reverse complement strand
TTGTTCTTCTTGGCCGCCACGTATCCCGCGAGGTCGCCATGACGGTCGATATGGTCGGGCGTGATGTTGAGCCAGACCGCAACATCGGCGTGGAAGGTCTGCAGCAGCTCCAGTCGGTAGGACGAGAGCTCCAGAACATAGAGCCCGCCGCCGCCGAGCGGCTCGAGGTCGAGCGCGCCGCGGCCGATATTGCCACCGACCTGGCAGCGGGCGCCGGCCTGCTGGAGGATGTGGCCGATCAGCGCCGTCGTCGTCGACTTGCCGTTGGTACCGGTGATGGCAACGAAGTGCGCTTCGGGCTGCGCCCGTGCCAGCAGCTCGACGTCGCAGATGATCGGCTTGCCGGCGGCACGCGCGGCGACCGCCACGGGATGCGGCACCGGCAGGGTACTGGGAATGCCCGGGCTGATCACAAGGGCGGTGACGCCCGACCAGTCGATCGTCACCGGGTCGGCGATGCGGGCGCCGAGCTGCGCCGCCGCGTCGCGCGATGCCACATTGTCGTCCCAGGCGACGCACTCGATCCCAGCCGCCCGCAGGGCGCGCACGGTCGCCAAGCCGGAGCGCGCGAGCCCCAGCACGACGAACGACGAACCCTTCAGGATGGCCAGATCGATCATCCGTTCACCGCAGCTTCAGGGTGGCGAGACCGGCCATCGCCAGGATGGCGGCGATGATCCAGAAGCGGAAGACGATGGTGGGCTCGGCCCAGCCCTTTTGCTCGAAGTGATGATGCAGTGGCGCCATGCGGAAGACGCGCTTGCCGGTCCACTTGTAGGACAGGACCTGCACGATCACCGACACGGTTTCGAGCACGAACAGCCCGCCAACGATCGAGAGCACGATCTCGTGCTTGGTGACGACCGCGACCGCGCCCAGCGCGCCGCCGATGGCCAGCGAGCCGGTGTCGCCCATGAACACCATGGCGGGTGGCGCATTGAACCACAGGAAGCCGAGACCGGCACCGACCAGCGCCGCCAGGAGCACGGCCAGTTCGCCCGATCGCGGGACGTGATGGAGATAGAGGTAGTTGGTGAGAATCGTATTGCCCACGATGTAGGCGATCAGGCCGAACACCGCCGAGGCCATGATGACGGGGCCGATGGCGAGACCGTCGAGACCGTCGGTCAGGTTGACGGCGTTCGAGGTACCGGCAATCACCAGAATGCCGAATGCGACGAACCCCACGACGCCCAGCGGGATCAGCACGTCCTTGAGGAACGGCACGGCGAGCTGATAGCGCAGCGGCGCCGGTGAGGCCTGGGCGACGAGGTAGACCGCGATGCCCGAGGCCACGACGGTAAGCGCGAGCTTGATCTTGCCCGGCACGCCCTTCGGATTGCGCTTGGTGACCTTGAGGAAGTCGTCCCACAGGCCGACCGCGCCAAACGCGAGGGTCACGCCGAGAACGATCCAGACATAGCGATTGGTCAGGTCGGCCCACAGCAAGGTCGCCACCGACAGGGTGATGAGGATCAGCAGGCCGCCCATTGTCGGCGTGCCTTTCTTGGTCATCAGGTGGCTGGCCGGGCCGTCGTCGCGGATCGGCTGCCCCTGCTTCTGCTTGCTGCGCAGCCAGCGGATCAGCGCACCGCCGATCAGGAAGCTCAGCACCAACGCCGTCAGGAAGGCGGCGATCGAACGGAACGTCAGGTAGCGGAACAGGTTGAAGGGCGTGAACAGGTCCGCCAGCGGATAGAGAAAGTTGTAGAACATCCTAGCGTCCTGCCTCGCCGCCGCTGGCCGCCAGGATGGCGTCCACGACGATCTTCATTTTCGACCCCAGCGAACCCTTCACCGCGACCACATCCCCCGCCTTGAGCGCAGCGGCGACATCGCCGGCCAACGCCGTTGAATCCGGCCGGTGCGCCCCGCGCTGCGCCGGCGCGAGCCGCTGCCACAGGGCCTGCATGTGCGGACCGCACAGGAAGACCTTTGCCGCACCGCTTGCAGCCACGGCATCGGCGAGGCCCGCGTGATAGGCATCCGCGCCCTCGCCCAGTTCGCGCATGTCGCCCAGCGCCACAATCCGCCGCCCGCCCGCCTGCGGTTCGGTCCGCGCCAGAACGGCCAGCATCGCCTGCACCGAAACCGGGTTGGCGTTGTAGCTCTCGTCCAGCAGCTCGATCGTCCCGCCGCCGAACGTCAGCAGGCGACGCGCACCGCGACCGGGCGAGGCCTTCACGTTGGCGAGGACGACCGCCGCCTTCATCATGTCCGCACCCAGCGCCTCGACGACGGCCAGCGCGCCGATGCTGTTCAGCACCCAGTGTTCGCCAGCCGCGCCCAGCCGATACTCGATCCGGCGGCCATGTATCAAGGCTGCAACAACACTGCCCGAATCGTGCAGGTCGCAGGAGACAAGACGTGCCTCCGCCGACTCGCTGCGTCCAAAGCCGACGATCCGGGAAACGCCGAAATGGCGGGCCTTTTCGGCCAGGCGCTCATAGTGGCGGCTGTCGCGATTGAGCACGGCCACTGCGCCTTCCGCCATGCCGGCGAAGATGCAGCCCTTCTCGTCGGCGATCGCCTCCTCGCTACCAAGGTGGCCGATATGGACCGGC
>JAGNNA010000196.1 GCA_017990895.1 Reyranella sp. | reverse complement strand
ACCCTCCAGACCGGCAAGGGCGCCCACAATTTCTTCCCCAAGGGCGATGGCCGCCATTACTTCCTCAGCAATCGCGTCGAGGGCACGGTCTCCCTGATCGACACCAAGGACGAACCGAAGGTCGTCGCCAGTGTCCGCATTCCGGGCGGGCCCGACTGCATGGACATCACGCCCGACGGACGTGAGCTTTGGGTCACCCAGCGTTTCTTGCGCCGTGTCGCCATCGTCGACATAGAAACCATGAAGGTCGTCGGCAGCGTCCCCGTGGGCAAGTCGCCGCATGGCGTATTCATGATGAGGTCCACGGCGACCGTTACCGCCGGCGCCGGCCTGCCGGTGCGTGCGGCGTCGACGGCGGGCAATCCAAAGTAGGCGCGCGATGCGCGACCTGATCGACCTCTGGGTCAGCGTACAGGCTTGGCTGTTCGAAACCCTCGTCAGCCCCGTCCTGTTCCATTTCGGCCTCATGGCCTGGTACGAGCCGGGCTACAGTGCCGTCGAGTTCGTCATGCTGGGTGTCGTCCAGATCGCCGTAATCGCGGTCGGGATGCGCTATTTCGAGCGCCGCTGGCCGCTCGAGAAGGCGGGGCCGGACGACGGGCTCATCATGGTCGACCGCGTCTACACGGTGCTGAACAAGCTCGGGGTGATCCCGCTCGCCATCTTCATCCTGACCTATCCGCTGGTTCAGGAGGTCGAGCTGGCGGTGCGGAGCTGGGGGTACTCGCCGCCACGGCTGGAGCGACTGCTTCCCTGGATCGGCGACAATGCACTCGCCTCGTTCCTCGTCTACTTCGTGCTCTACGACTTCGCCGCCTACTGGCTGCACCGGGGACAGCATGCCTTCGGATGGTGGTGGGCGCTGCACAGCCTGCATCACAGCCAGCGCCGCATGACGGTGTGGACGGACGACCGCAATCATGTGATCGACGACCTGCTCATCACCCTGGCGCTGGTGCTGTTCTCCCAGTTCGTCGGCGTCCAGCCCGGCGAGTATGTCGTCATCCTGATGGTCGGACGGCTGATCGAAAGCTGGTCGCACGCCAACGTCGACATGTCCTTCGGCTGGCTGGGCGAGCGGCTGCTGGTCGGCCCGCGTTTCCATCGCCTGCATCATGCGCTTTCGACACCCGCCGAGCGCCATATCCAGGACCACAACTTCGCGCCGGTGTTCCCGATCTGGGACATCCTCTTCGGCACGGCGATCTATGACGGAAAGGTCCGGCCGACGGGTGTCGACGACGCCGCCGTAGATGCCGACAACGGCCGTGGCTGGATCGTACAGCAGGCGACCGTGTTCGGTCGCTTCGCGCTGGCCTTGATGCCGAGGTTCAGGCGCCGCGCTTCAGCACGATGAGCACGTCGGCTGCGCGTGGCATGGGCGTCACCGCGCCGTAGCCCGTAGTCGAGAGTGCCGCCGCCACATTGGCGTAGCGTGCCGCTGTTTCAGGATCGTCGCCGGCCAGCAGGCGGGTCAGGAATGCGCCGTCGAATGTATCGCCGGCGCCCGTCGCATCGACGGCCTCGACCTTGTGCGGGGCGATGCGGATCATGCGGCCGCGCGTTGCGATCAATGATCCTTCCGCGCCCATCTTGAGGGCGACCAGCGGCACGCCCAGTCCGAGATAGTAGGCGGCGATCGCGTCGGGCTCCTTCAGTCCGGTGAGCTCTCGGGAATCGTCGAGGCTGGGCAGGGCGATGTCGCAGCGTGCGATGGTGGCGTCGATGACCGCGCGCGCGACGCCCAGTTCCCAGAGCCGCAGGCGCAGATTGGTGTCGTAGGAGACCTTCACGCCGGCTTTGCGGGCGGCGTCGATGGCGGCGTCGCAAGTCGCGCGGGCGCTGTCGCTGATCGCCTGGCCGATCGCCGAGAGGTGGAAGACCCGGGCTCCCGCAATGTAGTCCGTGGCGAGCGTCTCAGGCGTCATCAGGGACGCGGCGGAGTTCTTGCGCAGATAGTCGAACTTGTGCCCCGCGGCGGAGTGGGTGACGAAGCTGACGCCGGTCGGTGCCGTCGGATGGCGCGTGACCTTCGACGCATCGACGCCCTCGCTTTTCCAGAGGTCGAGGAAGGCGTCGCCCATCCAGTCCCGGCCGACGCTCGTCAGGTAGCCGGTCGAGGCGCCTTGGCGGGCCGCCGCAATGGCGACGTTCTGGGAGTCGCCGCCGAAGCCCTGCAGCCAGGTGCGGCCATCGCCTTCCTTCGGACGGTTGAATTCGATCAGGGGTTCGCCGAGGCAGACGATGTCCGGAGAGCTTGTCATGTCCAAGGGTCACACGGGATCGGTCGGACCTCAAGCGATCCGCTGGACTTCCGTCACGCCTTCTCCCAGGGTTGCCCCAACGAACGAGGAGGAAACGGATGGCCGGCAGGAAGAACGGGAGCGGTGCCAGGCGTCCCCTGCGCAGCCGCGAATGGTTCGATGCCAAGGGCGACCCGACGATGGCCGCCCTCTACCTCGAGCGCTACATGAACTTCGGCCTGACCCTGGCCGAGCTGCGGAGCGGCCGCCCGATCATCGGGATCGCCCAGACGGGCAGCGACCTCTCGCCCTGCAACCGGCATCATCTCGATCTGGCCACGCGCGTGCGGGACGGTATCCGCGACGCCGGCGGCATTCCCATCGAGTTTCCCGTCCATCCGATTCAGGAGACCGGCAAGCGGCCGACGGCGGCGCTCGATCGAAACCTGGCCTATCTCAGCCTCGTCGAATGCCTCTACGGCTACTTCTTCGACGGCGTCGTGCTGACGACCGGATGCGACAAGACCACTCCGGCGATGATCATGGGGGCGGCCACCGTCGACATTCCCGCGATCGTGCTGTCTGGGGGGCCGATGCTGGACGGGCACTTCGCCGGCGGTCTCGCGGGCTCGGGCACCATCGTCTGGTACGCGCGGCAGGAGCTGGCGGCGGGCCGGATCGACATGGAGAAGTTCATCGAGATGGTGGCGTCGAGCGCACCCAGCGTCGGCCACTGCAACACGATGGGAACGGCACTGTCGATGAACAGCATGGCCGAGGCGCTCGGCATGTCGCTGCCCGGCTGCGCTGCCATTCCCGGCCCCTACAAGGAACGCGGCCAGATGGCCTACGAAACAGGCAAGCGTATCGTCGATATGGTGTGGGAGGACCTGAAACCCTCCGACATCCTGACGCGTAAAGCCTTCGAGAATGCCATCGTGGCGGCAAGCGCGCTGGGCGCCTCGACCAACTGTCCGCCGCACGTCAATGCCATCGCGCGCCATATCGGGGTGGCGCTCGAGAACAAGGACTGGGACAGGATCGGCTACGACATCCCGCTGCTGGTGAACTGCATGCCTGCCGGCAAGTATCTCGGCGAGGCCTTCCATCGCGCCGGCGGCGTGCCGACCGTGATGAAGGAGCTTTTGAACAGGAAGAAGATCCACGGTGATGCGCTGACCGTCTCGGGCAAGACCATGGCGCAGAACCTGCGCCATGCGGTCAAGGCCGACGGTGAGGTCATCAAGACCTACGACAGCCCGATGCTCGATCAGGCGGGCTTCGCCGTACTCGGCGGAAACCTGTTCGATTCGGCAATCATGAAGACTTCGGTGATTTCGCCCGAGTTCCGCGAAAAGTATCTGGAGCGCAAGGGTGACCGGGACGCCTTCGAAGGCACGGCCATCGTCTTCGAAGGCCCCGAGGACTATCACCACCGGATCAACGATCCCAAGCTGCCGATCGACGAGAACAGCATCCTGGTGATCCGCAACGCCGGACCCGTCGGCTATCCGGGGGCGGCCGAGGTGGTGAACATGCTGCCCCCGGACCGGCTGGTGAAGGGCGGCGTCCTGCTGCTGCCTTGTATCGGCGACGGCCGTCAGAGCGGCACCTCGGCCAGCCCGTCGATCCTGAACGCTTCCCCGGAAGCCGCCGTAGGCGGCGGTCTCGCGCTGCTCAAGACTGGCGACAAGGTCCGGGTCGACATCGGCAAGCGCACTGCCAATATCATGATCACCGCCAAGGAGCTGGCGAAGCGGAAGAAGGCTTGGAAGCCGGACGTGGTCCCCAGCCAGACGCCGTGGCAGGAACTCCAGCGCAAGTTCGTCGGCCAGCTGGCCAGCGGCGCCTGCCTCGACTTTGCCGTGAACTACCAGAAGATCGCGAAGACCAAGGGAGTGCCCCGGCACTCCCACTGAGGTCGGCGGTCAGCGGAAGAGGCGCTGCTCGACCGAGACCGGGAGATCGGCCCGGTTGATGAGGATGATCGCCCAGGGTGAGGTCGGCGGACCGACGGGACGTGCCGCGGGCGGCGGGGGCGGTGCCAGCGAGGCGGTCGCGCCGGGCGCGGCGAAGCCCGCAGCGCCGGACGGCAGGGCCGAGGGACCGCCGACGATGCCACCCCCTGCCACCGGACGGGGGCCGGCGCCGCGCTGGGCCATCATCATCTCGGCCGGCATGCGTTCCTCGAAGACGACGACGATGCGATCACGGCGGCGCGCGGTCGACAGGACGTTGACGGCGTAGCCTTCGCCGTTGCGGCGCCCGAGGAAGATCCCGACGGCGTTCATGCGCCCCGCCTCGAACATGTCCGGTGCCGGAGAACCGACGCGTGCCCACAGGCTGCGCCACTCGGCAACGGTGGTCGCCACCACATGCTCGGGTTGGCGTGTCGCCGCCGCCGAGCCCTGCCAATGACGTGCATCCACGCTCTGCGCGAAGACGGCGGGGACCATCAACATGCCCGTCATGGCTGTACCCAGGAACAGCATCTGCCGACGGGGCAAACGCTGTGCAGAAGGGGCGGCCGGCTTGTTACTGGACTGCACGATTGGTCTCTCGGGGACCCGGATATTGGCTTGTTCTTGGGAGCCTCAAAACACCATGACACTTTGGCTCAATTGAGGCTGGAGACCCAGCCGACACAGCCACTTCGGGGCATCCGAGCGGTGCTTCGTCTCAATCCTGCGAGCATGTTGCAGGAAAGACACAGGTCGGCAGGGGCCACGCAGTTTCCGGCCCCTAACTGCGCTTGACCTTGTCGGCGGCGTTGGTCGACTGGATCTGTTCGCGAATGCGCACCCAGTCCTGCTCGCTGTAGGACATCATGTGCGAGAAGGTGCCGTTGCCCATGATGCCCATGGCGCCGTCGATCGCGATGACCTCGCCGTTGATGTATTCGACCTCCTCGCTCATCAGGAAGGCCGCCATGTTGGCGAGCTCGCTGGGACGGCCGACCCGGCCCATCGGATTGCGCGTGTTGTATCGCGAGTCGTTGCCTTCCTGCATCGGGTTGAGGCGGGCCCACGCGCCCTCGGTCGGAAAGGGCCCCGGTGCGATCGCATTGAGGCGGATGCCGTGTCGCGCCCACTCGACGGCGAGGCTCTGGGTCATGACGGCGACGCCGGCCTTCGACATAGCGGATGGGACCACGAATGGACTCCCAGTCCACACCCAGGTCGTGAGAATGCTGAGAACGCTCGCCTTGCGCTTCTCGGCGATCCAGCGCTTGCCGCAGGCATTGGTCATGTAGAACGTGCCGTGCAACACGATGTTGGCGATGGCGTCGAAGGCGCGCGGGCTGAGGTCCTTGGTCTGCGAGATGAAGTTGCCGGCGGCATTGTTCACCAGCCCATCGAGCGGGCCGGTGGCCCAGATCTGCTCGATCATTTCCTCGACGGCCGCGGCGACGCGGATGTCGACGGCATGAAAGTCGACCCGCCGGCCGGGATACTTTTCCATGACCTGCTTGGCGGTCTCTTCGAGGACGCCGCCGCGCCGGCCGCATATCACACAGTCTGCACCCAGCTCGACGAACTTCTCCATCATCATGCGGCCAAGGCCAGTGCCACCGCCGGTGACGAGGAAACGCTTGCCCTTGAACAGGTCGGTCTTGAACATTTGTCGGCTCTCCAGCGATTACTCCCGAGAAATCGTCTAACGCGAGGTTGCAATCTCGTACAAGGACTGTTGCTTCCTCGACAAAGCATGGTTACGATTTCTGCATAACAACACGGGATCGTTGAATGACGACCCATCTGGGAGAGATGAGCGGGGACGTCGGTACGCTTGAGCTGCGTGGTAAAGTCAAGTGGTTCAACGCTGTCAAAGGGTATGGGTTCTTGGCCCTCGACATCGATAACAGCGACGCGTTCCTGCATGTGACGACACTACGCCAGGCCGGGCATGAGGATCTCAAGCCCGGTGCAACCGTAGTATGCGCCGGTGTCCGAGGCCCAAAGGGCTGGCAGGTCATGAGGGTGATCGAAGTCGATCAGTCGACGGCCGTTGCCACGGCTGCGAAACCGCCGCCGATCCCCGAAGGCATCGCCATGGGCGATTACATTTCCGCGCTGGTGAAATGGTACAATAACGAACGCGGCTACGGCTTCGTCACGCGCGAGACGGCGGAGGGCGACATCTTCGTGCACGCCGCGGTGTTGCGGCGGCACGGAATGGATTCGCTGGCGCCGGGCCAGAAGGTGATGATCCGGATAGCCGAGGGTCAGAAGGGCCTGCAGGTCGTCGAGATCCGCGGCGCGTGACTGCCCGCTCTATTTGATCTCATGCACGTAGCTCTCGAGGGGCGGCGCGTGCTTGATCAGGCCGCGCTTCACGAGGAAATCCGCAAACGTCGCGTAGCGCGCACGGTCGAGCGCCGACGGGTCGGCGGCGAGCAGCGGCACGGTATCCTTCCACGCCATCCGGTTGAGGTCGTTGTCGAGATCCTTGGTGTACTTGGAGAATATCGCCCACGCCTCGGCCGGATTAGCGGTCAGCCAGGCCGTGGCCTCGGCGAGGGCGGAGAGCAGCTTCTTCGTGCGGGCGACGTCGACGCTCTCGCGCTTGGCCAGGATGACGAGTTCATCGTAGGTTGGCACTCCGTGCTTCTCGACGAGCCAGATTCGTCCCTTGGCTTTGTTAAGCTCGAGGTCGTTCAGTTCGAAGTTGCGGAAGGCACCGATCACGCCATCGACCTGCCTGCTCATCAATGCGGTCGTGAGAGCGAAGTTGACGTTCACCAGCGTCACGTCCTTCAGGGAGAGCCCGGCGCTCTCGAGCATGGCGCCGAGCACGGCTTCCTCGAAGCCTGAGACGGAGAAGCCGATCTTGCGGCCCTTGAAGTCGGCGATGGTCTTCACGGGCGAGTCTTCCAGTGCCACCAGCGAGTTCAGCGGCTGCGCCACCAGCACGCCGACCCGCACCAGCGGCAGTCCTTCGGCGACCAGCATCTGCAGCGTCGGCTGATAGGAGAGCGCATAGTCGGCTTGTCCGGCCGCGACGAGCTTGGGCGGCGCGTTGGGATCCGCGGGCGCGATCAGCTCGACGTCGAGGCCCTGTTTCTCGAACAGGCCGCGCTGCTTGGCGATCACCAGCGCTGCATGGTCGGGATTGACGAACCAGTCGAGCAGGATGCGGACCTTGTCCTGAGCGGCCGCGGGTAAGGCGAGGCAACAGAGTGCCAGAATGGCGATCGTTCGGGTCATCATCTGCATCGTCAGTCTCCTTGAGAGGGTTGCCAAGGCACGAGGCGCCGCGCGAGCCGGTCCGCCGCGGTATAGAGCGCGAGCCCGAGCAGGCAGAGGATGGTGAGGGCCGCGAAGGCGAGGGGAGTCTGACCGCGCGCCAGCGACTGGGTCATCAGGAACCCGAGCCCGGCGCTGGCACCGACCCATTCGCCGATAACCGCCCCGATCGGCGCGACAGCCGCGGCGATGCGGACTCCCGAGGCAAAAGCGGGCAGGGCCGCCGGCAGCCTGATCTGCAGCAGGATGGCCCTTGGGGAAGCGTCCATCGTGCGGGCGAGTTCCAGCCAACCCGGGTCGGTGCGGCGCAGCCCGTCATACAGGCTGCTCACCACTGGGAAGAAGATGATCAGCGCCGCCATCGCGACCTTGGAGGCCATGCCGTAGCCCAGCCAGAGCACGAGGAGGGGCGCGATCGCGATCACCGGGATCGCCTGGGAGACGATCACCAGCGGCAAGGCCCAGCGACGCCAGGCGGCCGAAGCGGCGAAGATCACCGCAAGGGCTGCCCCGAGCAGAAGTCCCAGGGCAAGCCCCATAACCATTTCGCTGGCTGTCCACGCGGCCTGTTCGGCAAGGAGGTCGAACCGCTGGGCCAGCACCACGATGACTCGCGAGGGCGGCGGAAGGATGTAGGGCGGCAGGCCGGTCAGCCACACGAGCGCTTCCCAGGCGGTGACCAGCCCAGCGGCGGTGATGAGCGGCCTCACGCTCCACTCCGCAGTTCGCCGATCAGTCGTGCCTGTAGAGCGAGAAGCTCGGCATCGCGGGGATCTCGGGGCACGGTGCCGGGTGGGGCGATGACCGGGCCCACCGCGAACGGACTGCCCGACAGCACGCGGATTTCGTGGCCCAGGCGCAATGCCTCGAGCGGATCGTGGGTGACCATCACGACCGTCCGGCCCTGGAGCAGGTGCGCCGCCAGGTCCTGAAGGTCGAGGCGTGTCACCGCGTCGAGATGCCCGAACGGCTCGTCCATCAGGACGATCTGCCGGTCCTCGCAGAGGGTTCGGGCCAGTGCCGCCCGCTGACGCATGCCGCCGGACAGGGTCTGTGGCAGGTCGTAAAGCCGATCGCCCAGGCCCACTTCGCCGAGCAGCGACCTGGCACGCGGCTCGGCCGCGCGACGGGCCGCCTCGTCGCGGCGCAGGCGGTAGCCCAGCAGCACATTCTCCAGCACGCTGAGCCAGGGCAGCAGCAGGTCGCGCTGCGCCATGTAGGCGACGGGTCCGGCCGCCCGGCTGCCGGGCAGCAGACCCGCCAGATGGCGCAGGAGAGAGGTCTTGCCGACGCCGCTGCGGCCCAGCAGGCAGGTCGTGCGGCCACCGGGGAAATCGAGGGACAGGTTCTCGACCACGACATGACCGTCGAGGACGATACGTGCCGAACGCACCAAAAGAGCAGGCGAAGACGTCAACGAGCCACCAGTCCCTACGCCGGCATTAACCGGATCAGGTTCGGGGTCGTCCTTTCGGACCTCTCAGCCGCAAAGCGGCTCCCCCCGATGAGCGGCCGTCACTATGGTTAGGTGTCACCCGTCATGCAAGCGTCATCGGTTTGACGAAATCGCCGTCCACGCTCTATGCCATGGCCATGGTTCACGCAGTCTCCAAACCGCCGCTCGGCCGGCGATTCTTCCTCGCGGCGCCGATCGTGCTGGCCGCCGCTGCCGCCTCGGCTCAGCAGGGCGCCAACGACTTCCAGTTCAAGCGGTCGTCGCTTGTGGTGGTGACCGGTGGCCGTGAGATCAAGTTCGATGTCGATCTGGCGCTCGACGATGTCCAGCGTGCGCGCGGCCTGATGTTCCGCGAGAAGCTCGGCCCCTACGAGGGAATGCTGTTCGACTTCTACAAGGAAGCGCCGGTGAGCTTCTGGATGAAGAACACGCTGATCCCGCTCGACATGGTCTTCATCGCGGCCGACGGCACGATCAAGT
>JAGNNA010000552.1 GCA_017990895.1 Reyranella sp. | reverse complement strand
GCTCATGGCGTCCAGGTTCTTCTGGTGCTGCTCCATGATCTTCGTCATGTCGAACTGCGGCACCTTGAGCTGCTCGCCGAACTTCTTGAACATGTCGGTGAAGGCTTGCGCTGGGTCGGCCATCCGAACCTCCTATGGTTACAGATGCAGCTTCAACCCCTGCTCCAGCGCGTGCAAGGCCAATCCGGCCAGTCCCCCGACCATCGCGCCATTGAACCGGATGAATTGCAGGTCGCGTCCAACCGTCAGCTCGATGCGGCCGATCAGCACATCGATGTCCCACGACTTCACCTGGTCGGCGATGAAGCGGCCGACGCCGCTCTTCTGACCCTGCACGAAATCGGCGAGGAGGCGCACCATGCCGCGATTGATCTCGGCCCGGATCGCGGGATCGCGTGCCAGCTGGCTGCCGACATCGACCAGCATCGCTTCGAGCTGCCGGCGGACCTGACTGTCCTCGGCGCGCGCGTCGTGTTCGAGGAAGGCCCGCACGCTCTCCCAGGCGCCCTCCGCCAGCGTCGCGATTTCCGGCCGGGCCAGCAGATCGCGCTTCAGGCGCTCGGCGCGGCGGGCGAAATCTTCGGAGGTTCGCAGCCGCTCGATGAAGGTCGCGACGAAGCCGTTGAACTCCTTTCGCAACGGATGGTCGGCGTCTGCGCGCGCCTCCTTGATGAAGGCCGTGGTCGAGGCGACGATCTTGCGCAGCAGGTAGGCATCGGCGCGGTAGAGATTGAACAGCGCCGGCAGCTCCTGACGGATCTTCTCGCGCAGCGCCGCCAGCGTCTCCTCGTCGGCCAGCACCTTCTCCAACGCCACCAGGAGCTCGTCGAGGACACGCTGGTGTCGACCCTTCTCGGTGACGGCGCTCAGCAGGCCCGCCGCCAGCGGCGCGAGCTCGATCCTCTCCAGTTCAGCCATGGCGCGCTTGCCGAGGAACCCTTTCAATCCCGACTGCTCGACTGCGGCCAGCGCCTGCGGCACCAGCCGCACGAGAAAGCCCGCGAGGGCGGCGCTACGCGTGCGGTCGCTCAGCCACTCCGCGACGAGTGCAGCGAAGTCGACCTCGCGTAGCCTCGCCTCGACCGGCTCGGGCGCGAGGAAGTTCGTCTCGATGAACTCGCCGAGATTTTCGGCGATGCGGTGATGGTTGCGCGGCACGATCTCGGTGTGCGGGAACGGCAGGCCGAGCGGCCGACGGAACAGTGCCACGACGGCATACCAGTCGGCCAATCCGCCGACCGTGGCCGCCGCGGCGAAGGCCGCGACGTACCCCCAGGCCCAGTGCATCGGCTCGAAGTGCCGGGCGATCACGAAGAGCGCGGCCGTCGCCACCAGCAACAACGTCGCCGTGACCTTGACCCGTCGCAGGGACCGCGCGCGCTCGGCATCGCGGTTCAGAATCTCGCCCAAACGCCCTCCGTCAACTCGTGATCTGCCCGAAGGCGAGCCCCAGGATGCAGTTTCGCGGCATGAAGCGTCATTCCTGCCGGTGGCCCGGCCCCTGTGGCAAGAGGGTGATGTTTCTGTCCTATACTCACCCCACCGTTGTCTCGGGAGGAAGCCATGAAGGTCGGTTATATCGGTGTCGGAAATATGGGCGGCCCCATGTGCCGCAATCTCATCAAGCGCAGCAATCACTCGGTCACGGTATTCGACCTCAACCCCGCGGCGGTGAAGACCTGTACCGACCTCGGCGCAAGCGCGGCCAAGTCCGTCGCCGAGGCGACCCGGGGCGCCGACATCGTGATGACGTCGCTGCCCATGCCGCGCGACGTCGAGGCCGTCACCCTGGGAGATGACGGCATCCTGGCGAATGCAAGCAAGGGCCAGACCTACATCGACCTCAGCACCAACGCGCCGTCGATGGTGAAGAAGATCGGTGCCGCCATGGCCGCCAAGGGCATCGCGATGCTCGATGCGCCGGTGAGCGGCGGCACGGTCGGCGCCGAGGCGGCCACCATCGCCATCATGGTCGGTGGCGACAGGAAGGTGTTCGACGACGCGCTGCCGGTGCTGCAGTCGTTCAGCGCCAACGTGATCCACATGGGCGAGCTGGGCACCGGCACGGTGGCCAAGCTGGTGAACAACATGATGGCCTTCTGCAACGCCGCCGCCGCCGCCGAAGGGCTGATGCTGGGCGTCACGGCCGGCCTCGATCCGCAGAAGCTCGTGCAGGTCATCGCCAGCTCCAGCGGCAACTCCTCGGTCTTCAAGGCCTTTTCGGAGCGCGCCCTTTCAGGCCAGTTCTCTCCGCCCTCCTTCGCGCTCAACCTCGCGCACAAGGACCTGCACCTCGCGATGGAGCTGGCCGACGAACTCGACGTGCCGCTGCCGCAGGGGTCGGCCACCCATAATCTGCAGCGCATGGCGCGCCGCATGGGACTGGGCAACAACGACAGTTCCGCGGTCCTGCAGGTCTACGAGTCGGTGCTGAAGAAGACGGTGAAGCCCTGACCTAGAGCGGGAAGACTCTAGGTTCGAGCGTATCCTGCTTTTGCGAAATAGTTGGCGCACTCTGCGGGCTGGACGGTAGGCAATAGGGCGGCGATAGCGCTGTAGATTGCGTCGTGGGTGCGTCGTGC
>JAGNNA010000551.1 GCA_017990895.1 Reyranella sp. | reverse complement strand
GCACTATATCGGCGACATCGGCCTGATCGCCGCCAAGGTCGAGCGCGGCGACGAGAGTGTCGAGGGCTATCACGTCTTCATCGGCGGCGGCGCGGCCGCGACGGCCGAACAGGCGATGGCGCGCGAATACGCGACCTCGGTGGCCTTCGATGAACTGCCGCCGCTTCTCGAAAGGTTGCTTGGAACCTACCTGGCGCATCGCCATGGTCCGGCCGAATCCTTCTTCGAGTTCTGCCGCCGCCACGAGATTCCGGTTCTGCGCGAACTGGCTGAGCGTGCATCCGCCTCGGCGCTTGCGGCATGAACGCGATCTCGCCGATCCCGCAGATCATCCCGGAGAATGCGCCGTTCTCCACGGAACAGCGCGCCTGGCTGAACGGGTTCTTCGCCGCCTATCTCTGCGTGAGCGGCGGCGCCGCTGCGGACGAGGCGTCGGCGGAATCCGCCGAGCCCGAGGACTTCCCCTGGCACGAAGCCGCGCTGTCGCTGCCTGAGCGGCTGGCGCTCGCAAAGGACAGCAAGCCCGAGCGGCAGCTCATGGCCGCGATGGCCCAGCTCGACTGCGGCCAGTGCG
Organism: Reyranella sp.; assembly: GCA_017990895.1. Lineage (GTDB taxonomy): Bacteria > Pseudomonadota > Alphaproteobacteria > Reyranellales > Reyranellaceae > Reyranella. Next base: position 2,008 of record JAGNNA010000551.1, on the reverse strand, counting down.
GCTATCTCTGCCAGACTTATGCCGAAGCCGTGTGGTCAGGCGCGGAGGCCGACATGGGCCGCTGCGTGCCGGGCGGCAAGGAAACGCAGCGCAAGCTGAAGGAACTCGTCGCCGCGCTCGAGCCGATGCGGAACGGGGCGACCGTGGCGGCGCCGGTGGTGAAGTCGGCCGGCCCGGTGGGCTTCTCGCGCGATCGGCCCGCCCTCGCCACGCTCGTCGACGCCCATCCCCTGAACCGCCCCGGCTCCGAGAAGGACGTGCGGCACGTCGTGCTCGATCTATCGGCGAGCGACATCACCTACGAAGCCGGCGACAGTCTCGGCGTCTTCGCGCGCAAGAACCCGCAGCTCGTGCAGGCGGTGCTCGATCGCCTCGGTGCAACGGGCGAGGAGATGGTGGGCATCGATCACGAGGCCTTGCCGCTGCGCCAGGCGCTGCTCAGCAAGGTCGATATTGCCCGTCCGAGCGACGAATGCATGCTGTTCCTCGCCAGTCGCGCCTTCGATGGCGAGGAAGCGCTCGTGCTGCAGGCGCTTGCGGCGGGCGAGGGGCCGCCGGAGCTGGCCGAGGCCGACCTGCTCGACCTGCTGCAGGCCTTCCCGTCGGTGTCGCCCTCGTTGCCCGGATTGCTGAAGTCGCTCGACCGGCTGCAGCCGCGTCTCTACTCGATTGCGTCCTCGCCCAAGGCGCATCTTGGCGAAGTCCATCTCACCGTGTCCGCCGTGCGCTGGGATAATAACGAGCGCACGCGCACCGGTATCGGCTCCTGCTATCTCGCCGACTTCGCGCGGCCCGGCGACGTCATTCCCGTGTTCGTGCAGAAGGCCCATGGCTTCGCACCGCCGGCAGACGATGACGCGCCGGCCATCATGGTCGGGCCGGGCACCGGCATCGCACCGTTCCGCGCATTCCTCGAGGAGCGCGATGCGCGTGGTGCCAAAGGGAGGAACTGGCTCTTTTTCGGTGACCAGAAGCGCGTGACCGATTTCCTCTATGAGGACCAGATCATGGACTGGCAGCGCCGGGGCGTGCTGTCCCGCCTGGATCTCGCCTTCTCGCGCGACCAGGCCGAGAAGATCTACGTCCAGACCCGCATGCGCGAGAATGCGGCGGAGCTCTGGGCCTGGTTCGAGCAGGGCGCCCACTTCTATGTCTGCGGCGATGCCAAGCGCATGGCCAAGGATGTCGAGGCGGCGCTGCTCGATATTGCTGGACGCCAGGGCGGCAGGAGCCCGGCGGAAGCGAGAGCATGGCTGGATGGCCTCGCGAAGGCCGGCCGCTATCAGCGCGATGTCTACTAGCGGCCATCGCCCTGAAATTGAATCCCTCATCCTGAGGAGCCGTGCGCAGCACGGCGTCTCGAAGGATGGGCAACGGACGCGGTGCGCGTGCCCACCCTTCGAGACGCACTCCTGCGGAGTGCTCCTCAGGGTGAGGTCGTGGTTGTCGTCATGACGACCGGCGTCCGCACGACCTGCCCCTATTGCGGTGTCGGCTGTGGGATCGTCGCGACCCCCGACGGGAAGGGAGGCGCGTCCATCGCGGCAGACGATGAGCATCCCGCCAATCGCGGACGGCTCTGCTCCAAGGGCGCGGCGCTGGGCGAGACGCTCTCGCTCGAGGATCGCCTGCTGCATCCGGAGATCGACGGCCGGCGCGTCTCGTGGGAGGTCGCGCTCGATACGGTGGCGGACGGGCTCCGGCGCACGATCGAGCGGCACGGACCCGATGCCGTCGCCTTCTACGTCTCCGGCCAGCTGCTGACCGAGGATTATTATGCCGCCAACAAGCTGATCAAGGGCTTCCTCGGCACCGCCAACATCGACACCAACTCGCGCCTCTGCATGGCCTCGTCGGTGGCCGGTCACAAGCGCGCCTTCGGCAGCGACACGGTGCCAGGCCGCTATGAGGACTTCGAGAAGGCCGACCTCGTTGTCCTCGTCGGCAGCAATCTCGCCTGGTGCCATCCGGTACTCTTCCAGCGGCTGGAAGCCGCGAAGCTCGCAAG
>JAGNNA010000195.1 GCA_017990895.1 Reyranella sp. | reverse complement strand
CGCCCATGCACGACATCCACCACGACAAGGTCCTGATCCTCGACTTCGGCGCGCAGTACACCCAGCTGATCGCGCGCCGGGTGCGCGAGATCGGGGTCTACTGCGAGATCTGGGCCTGGGACCACGACCCGGCCGAAATCGCGCGCTTCGCGCCGAAGGCGATCATCTTCTCGGGCGGCCCGGAGTCGGTGACCGTCGACGCGGCGCCGCGCGCACCGCGCGAGGCGCTCGCGGCCGGGGTGCCGATCCTCGGCATCTGCTACGGCATGCAGACCCTGGCCGAGCAGCTCGGCGGCACGGTCGAGGGCGGCCATCATCGTGAATTCGGCTACGCCCGCGTGCGCGTCGACCGCCGTTGCCGCCTGCTCGAGGGGCTGCAGGACGCCTTCGAGGAAGGCAAGCCGGCGCTGGACGTGTGGATGTCGCACGGCGACCGCGTGACCGCGGTCCCGCCGGGCTTCGAGGTCGTGGCCAGCACCGACAGCGTGCCGATCGTGGCGATGGCCGACGAGGCGCGGCGCTGGTACGGCGTGCAGTTCCACCCCGAGGTGACGCATACGCGCCAGGGCGTCGACCTGCTGCGCCGCTTCGTGGTCGAGATCGCCGGCTGCGCCACCTTGTGGACCGCGGCCCACATCATCGAGGACGCGGTGGCGCGGGTGCGGGCGCAGGTCGGCCAGGACCACGTGCTGCTGGGGCTTTCGGGCGGCGTCGACTCTTCGGTAGTGGCGGCGCTGCTCGAACGCGCGATCGGCCCGCAGCTGAGCTGCGTGTTCGTCGACACCGGCCTGCTGCGCTGGAACGAGGGCGACCAGGTCATGGCGACCATGGCCGAACACATGGGCGTGCGGGTGGTGCGGGTGGATGCGGCCGCGCGCTACTTCGCGGCATTGCGCGGGGTGGACGACCCCGAGGCCAAGCGCAAGATCATCGGCCGCCTCTTCGTCGAGATCTTCGAGGAGGAGTCGCGCAAGCTCGCCGGGGTGAAATGGCTGGCCCAGGGCACCATCTATCCCGACGTGATCGAGTCGGCCGGCTCAAAGACCGGCAAGGCGCACGTGATCAAGTCGCACCACAACGTCGGCGGCCTGCCCGAGCGCATGCAGCTCAAGCTGGTCGAGCCGCTGCGCGAGCTGTTCAAGGACGAGGTGCGGCGCATCGGCGTCGAGTTGGGCCTGCCGCGCGAGATGGTCTACCGGCACCCGTTCCCGGGCCCGGGCCTGGGCGTGCGCATCCTCGGCGAGGTGCGGCCCGAGGCGGCCGAGCTGCTGCAGCGCGCCGACCACATCTACATCGAGGAACTGCGCGCCGCCGGCCTCTACGACCAGGTCAGCCAGGCATTCGCGGTGTACCTGCCGGTGAAGTCGGTGGGCGTGGTCGGCGATGCGCGGGCCTACGAGCCGGTGATCGCGCTGCGCGCGGTGGAGACCATCGACTTCATGACCGCGCACTGGGCCCGGCTGCCGTACGAGTTCCTCGACAAGGTCGCGCGGCGCATCGTCAACGAGCTGCGCGGCGTGTCGCGCGTGGTCTACGACATCAGCGGCAAGCCGCCGGCGACGATCGAGTGGGAGTAGCTTTCGAGACCAACCGGGGTCCATCGAGATCCCCCGCGGGGACGGCGGGCAATTTGCCGGCAGATCCGGCTCCCGCACGCACATCGGTTCGGAGCATGGTGTTCCGCACGAGCATGCATGGTGCCCGGCGTTCAGGCGAATGCCGCGTGATTCCGTCGCCGGCGTGAGTGTCTCCCTGCAATCATGACCAGACCGTTGGCAGGCGACAGTTGCGCTTCGTTCGTCCACTTCCTGTGGCAGTGGGTTGTTGCGGGCGCGGGGCTGGTACGGTTCGCCGTGTGCATCGCTTGCCTGGCGTCCCTGCATCCTGCCCAGGCAGCGGACGCTGCGCGACCAGTACAGGTCCTGATCATCAACTCGTTCAGCCGGGAGAACTCGCCCTACGAAGTCTTCGCGGCACAGTTCCGACGCGATCTGGGCCAGCGCCTGCAGACTCCGGTCGCCTTCTACGACGCGTCCCTCGACGGCGCCAGGTTCGATCCAGCCAGGGACTCCGATGCCTTCGTGGCGTTTCTGCGCGCCCGGTTCGGGACGGACCCGCCGGACCTCGTGGTCCCGATCGGTCCCCCCGCGGCACGGTTCTACGGCTTGAATCGCGGCCGCTTGTTTCCGGGCACGCCCATGATGCTCGCCGTTCCCGAAGAGCGCGTCATGCGCGGCATCGAACTCGGGCCACGCGATGCCGCGACGGTGATTTCTCTGGATGTTTCCCGCCTGTTCGCCAATATCCTCCAGGTGCAGCCCGCGACGACGACGATCGCCTTGGTGAGCGGCAATTCGCCGATCGAGCGCTTCTGGGTGAATGTCGTTCGCCAGGAGACGAAGGACCTCGGCGGTCGCGTGAGGATCGAATACCTGAACGAGCTGTCACTCGGCGAAGTCGAGAGGCGCGTTGCCAGCCTGCCCGCGAACTCGGCGATCCTCTTCGTCCAGATGTATGTCGACGGCGCCAACGTGTCGCAGGACCACGACGTCGCGCTGGCCCGCATACGCGCTGCCGCCTCGGCGCCGGTCTTCGGCCTTTTCGGCAGTCAACTCGGCAAGGGCATCGTCGGGGGTCCATTGATGTCGGAAATGGCGGCGGCGTCGAGGACTGCAGAATTGGCTCGTGCCGTGCTGAGCGGTGAAGGTGGCGCCAAGCCGGCGGTTGTCCGGTTGCAGCTCGCAGCGCCGGCGTACGACTGGCGCGAGTTGCAACGATGGCGGATCCGGGAGAGCAACCTGCCGGATGGAAGTGCGGTCCTCTTCCGCCAGCCGACGTTGTGGGATGAGCACCGATGGGCCATCGTGATCGGCGCTGCAGCGTTGCTGCTGCAGTCGGCCCTGCTGGTGGCACTGGTCGTCCAGCGATTGCGCAGGCGGCGTGCCGAGGACGAAGCCCAGCGCCTGAGCGGCCGGATCCTGACCGCGCACGAGGACGAACGTCGCACGCTCGCCCGGGAGTTGCACGACGACCTGACGCCACGGCTTGCGCGTCTGGCCATCGATGCGGCACGCCTACAGCAGGGGGCGGCAGGTAGGGATTCGGACGGGGGCGCCGCCATGCACGCAGAACTCTCCAGGCTGAGCCAGGATGTGCATGGCCTGGCCTATCGACTTCACCCGACCGTACTTGAGGACCTCGGCCTCGGCGACGCGCTGCGCTCGGAGTGCGAACGCGTAAGCAAGGGCCAGGGACTGCCCGTCGACCAGCGTATCGACGCCCTGCCCGCAGGCGTGGCGCCGGCCGTGACGGTATGTCTCTTCCGCGTCGCGCAAGAGGCACTGCGAAACATCGTCCGACACGCCGGGGCGCGCTCGGCGAGCGTGTCGCTCGTGCCGAAGGATGGCGGGCTGCAACTGCTCGTCACCGACGACGGGGTGGGCTTCGAGCCGAGGATTGGCCACGGCGCAGGCTTGGGCATCGCCAGCATGCGCGAGCGCGTGCGGGAGGTCGGTGGCAAGTTCAGCATCCGCAGCGAACCGGGCGCGGGAACGACCGTACAGGCGTGGGCTCCCCTCGCAGCGCAGAACCAATGAACAAGCGGCCCCGCGTCATGCTCGCTGACGATCATCGGATGTTCGCGGAGGGCCTGCGGACGTTGCTCGGCGAGGAGTTTGAGCTGGTCGACATCGTTGCGGACGGCGTGGCGATGCTGGAGGCGGCACAGCGACTGCGACCGGATGTCATCGTCGCCGACATCACGATGCCGCGCCTCAACGGCATCGACGCACTGGCGCAGTTGCGAGCGGTTTTGCCCGATGTGCGGGTTGTCTTCCTGACGATGCACCATGACGCCGCCTATGCGCGCAGGGCTCTGGCCGGCGGAGCGATGGGATTCGTGCTCAAGCACTCGGCAGTCCAGGAACTGGTCCTTGCCCTGCGCTCTGCGCTGGCGGGGCGGATCTTCGTCGCGCCCCTCCTTGGCGTCGATGTGCTGGCGGGCGACCAGACAAACCCGGCTCGACGCACCGACCCGTTCGGCGCACTCACGCCACGGCAGCGCGAAGTCCTGCAACTGCTCGCCGACGGCAAGTCGGTCAAGCAGGTCGCGTCCAGTCTATCCATCTCTACCCGCACCGTCGAATTCCACAAGTACACGATGATGGAAGCGGTGGGCGCCAAGGGCATGGCCGATCTGGTCCGCATCGCGATCAGGCACGGTCTGGTCAGCGACTAGCCCCGGTAGTTTCCTCAGCGCGTCCGCACCCTCGTAAATTTGCGAGCAGCTTTCCTGGCGGCCCGTCGGTACAGTGGCGGAAGGCTATGGATTCTGACTCGCACGCTGGACTCTGCGCACTGCTGGGCAATCGCCACGATGGGTTGAACGAGGGCTTGCACGGTCTGCTCCAGACCATGTTCGATGCAGTCTTCACCGCGAGCGACGGCGCGTCGCTGCTGGAGGGGGCTGAACGTCTTCGGCCCGATGTGATAGTCGCTGACCTGGCGTTGGTGCAAAGCGACTGCCTCGACTTCATTCTCAGACTTCGAGCCAAGGCAGATAAGGCGCAATTGATCGTGATCACCTCCCATGAGGACGCCAACGTCGAACTTGCAGTTCGGGCGTCCGGTGCGGACTGCGTAATCATCAAGCGAGCGATTGCGACGGATCTTTTGCCGGCAATCGACCAAATGCGGGCCCGTCGCACGCTTCATTCGCTATGCAAATCGCCGAAAGTACCCGGCCGGTCGTGGGCGCGCTCTTCTTCGACCCCAGGAAGGAACAAGAAATGATCTCGAGGAATTTCACGGCACTGCGGACGGCCGCGGCTCTTGTCGCGGCGCTTGCGCTGCCACCTTGCCACGCGCAGGAATCCCGGCCCGAAGAGGCCAAGGCCACGGCCGAGGAAGCCTACCTGTATGGCTTCCCGATGATCGTCGGCTACTCCGTCCTGCACAACTTCTTCATCGACCGCGACTCGGGTCAGTTCAAGGCGCCGATCAACACGCTCAGCAACGAGGCGCGCGTCTTCACGCCGAAGGACACGGCGATCAGCACGCCCAACAGCGACACGCCGTACTCGATGGCGATGCTGGACTTGCGCGCCGAGCCGATGGTCCTGTGCATGCCGGAGATCGAGAAGGCGCGCTATTACGACGTGCAGCTCATCGATCTCTATACCAACAACTTCGGCTACATCGGTAGCCGCGCCACCGGCAATGGCGCGGGTTGCTACCTCGTCAGCGGACCGGAATGGCAGGGGGAAAAACCACCTGGAGTCGCCAGGTCATTCCGCAGCGAGACGCAGTTCAGCCTCGTCATCTATCGGACGCAACTCTTCAACCCTGTCGACATGGACAATGTCACGAAGGTGCAGACGGGCTACAAGCTGCAGCCGCTGTCGGCGTTCCTCGGCAAGCCGGCGCCCCCAGCCGCACCAGCGATCGACTGGCCGAAGGTCGCGCCGGAAGCGTTGACGACCCGCTTCGCCGAGTATCTCGGCTTTCTGCTCCAGTTCAGTCCGGCGGTCGGTACCGCCGCGGTCGAGAAGCCATTGCGCGAGAAGTTCGCCGCGATCGGCATTGGCGCGGACCGGACCGGTCAGCCGACGACGTCCTCGCCAGAGGTGCAGGCGGCGATCGGCGAAGGGGTCAAGGCGGCACTCGCGAAGATCGCCGCAGCCGCTGACGGCGTGGGCACTACGGTCAACGGCTGGCAGGTCGGGGCGGCCGCCGGCAGCCGCGAATTCTACAAGGGCAATTGGGCGTTGCGCGCCGCCGCGGCCAAGCTCGGCATCTACGGCAACAGCGAGGCCGAAGCCGTCTATCCGTTCGCGCGCAGCGACGCCAACGGCATAGTCCTCGACGGCAGCAAGCACGCGTACCAGATGACGTTCGCGCCGGGGCAGCTTCCCCCGGTCAATGCGTTCTGGTCGATCACGATGTACGACGGTCGCACCCAGTTGCTGATCGACAATCCGATCAACCGCTACCTGGTCAATTCGCCGATGCTCCCGGATCTGAAGAGGAATTCGGACGGCTCGCTCACGCTCTACATCCAGCGCGACTCGCCGGGCAAGGGGCGGGAATCCAACTGGCTGCCGGCGCCCGATGGCCCGATGTTCGTTGTGATGCGCCTGTACTGGCCAAAGCAAGATGCCCCCTCGGTCTACCCACTGGGCAAGGGAACCTGGAAGCCGCCGGCCATCGTGGCGGTGCGCAACCTCAATGCGCTGGGCGCGACACGCCTCGGTGACAAGTCGCTGGAAAACATTGTGCGCACGGACGAGCGCTATGGCCACGACGGCGTGTTCCAGGGTCCGCGCGGGTGGGCGTATTGGAATCATCTCGAGTACCCGAAGCCGATCCAGAACCCGAACCTGTGGCCCGATACGCAGTCGACCTATTTCCTCGGGCGCCTCGAGTTGCCCGCGGGCAGCGTCCTGACGATGGACTTCAGCTACCCGCAAGCCCGCTACTTCCAGTTCGCGCTCTACCGCTGGGAACGCAACACCTTCGTCGCCGCCGACGCGATCGCCGGGCCCGAGATCGAGCCGGAGCCCGGGTCCACCAACCCCTTCCGTGTCGGCGCCAATCGACTCGCCGAGCGGCGCGAATTCAAGCTCAGGATCGTTGCCGATGACGCCCCGGTGGCACCGCAGAAGCGCGCACCGAACACGGTCTATGCAGGCAAAGGCGGCGGCCAGATCGAGGGGGTGATCCGCATCTACCTGGCGGACCAGGGCCGCGACGGCGCCGGATGGGGTCCGGCGGATGCGTCGTATGGAAGCCGCGGATTCCCGACCTACTCGGCGACGCTTGCCGATGGGACAAAACTGACGGCCGCGGATGTCGTTCAACGGATGGCGCGGCCCATGGAAGGCGCCACCAAGCAGCCGATCACGGCCGAACAGTGGGCGCAGATCGTGCACGCGAATACCAACGATCCGAGCCTCGACCCGGCGACCGCGCCAGCGCGCAAGGACCCCAGGTGGGAGAAATTCTGGACGCTGCAGTACTCACTGCTCGGTGCGTTCAAGTCGCCTGCGGAGCGGGCCAAGATCCCGTTCGCGGGCGCAATGGAGGGCGGCGGCGATCCCTCGACGCAGTACCTGGTGACCTACCTTTCGCGCAAGTTCGGTCCGGTGTACGTGATGCGCGGCAGGATGCCGACCTTCCCCGATACCTACGCCGGAGCGGGCGGCAGGGGCCTCGAAGTGATGCCCGACGCGCAGACCCAGTACTGGTCGGTCGTCAGTTGCGAGGCCGCGCCGTCCGGACAGATCGTCGACGGCCTGACCGACATGCAGGTTCCGCTGGATGCCGACCGCAACTACACGATCGTGGTCAGTCGCAAGGAAGACCGCCCGAACAACGCGACGCTGGAGAACGGCGTCGCGTGGATGGAGTGGAGCCCGCGCGGCGAGGCGATCGACGGGCCGAAGAACCGCGCGGACTTCGGCATGCTCATGCTGCGCATCATGGCGAACAACCCGAGCTGGACGCAGAGTCCCGAAAAAGTGACCAGGCCCGGCATGGAGGAGGCTGTCATGGGCCCCTATCTGCCCAAGGGCGAATACACGACCAGGGCGGCGTTCGAGGCGAGTGGGCTGAAGTAATGGCGGCCGGCGTGGTTACCGTGCCTGGCAGGTAGCAAGGGAAACATCCAAATGAGCAATTCCGGAATCTTCAAGCTCGCGGTGCTCGCTGCACTTGCCCTGTTGGCAGTTGTGGCCTACCGGCTGCTGGGTACGGCGGTCGAGCCGAAGATCGAGCATCGCATCGGCCAGATCGGGCTCACGCCGAACGAAGTCGCGGCGAACGGGCCACTGCCCGGTGATGTGAGCCAGTACGCGAAGGAATTGGCCTGCGCGCAGGGATTGCTGACGCCGGGCTATTACCCGTCGATCAACGGCGCGGAGCTTGCCGATGCGCAGCGCAGCGGGATGTTCCCCTGCGCCACGTTCAGCGGCAACTTCGACGGACCGAACCAGGTTTTCGCTTGGCGCAGCGCCGTTGAATACGATACAACCTCGTACATCAACAACCGCCGTCCCGGTGAGCTCTACATCTCGGGCGGACAGGCGCCACCTGCCAAGGGCGCGATTCCGGCGGGGCCCTTCATCGCCAAGGCCGACGCCACCACCGGCCGCGAGATCTGGCGCACCTACCTCGACAACGGCAATGTGTCGGGCGCGTGGATCGCCAATACCAACCTCAACATCCTGCCCGACGGCCGGATCGTCGCCGCGTGGCAGGACAAAGTCGCCTTGCTCGACGGCGACACCGGCCTGGTCCTGGGGCAGGCCAAGCTGCCCACAGGCCCGACGCCCGCCATCGACGCGAGCTTCAAGCACCTGACGATCGCGCCCGACGGCACGCTGATCCTGAAGGACCAGACGCGGCCGAGCGGCTGCAAGCTGCAGGGCACGATGGCCATCCTCCAGTGCAACGAGCCGGGCATGAAGCAGGGCAATTCGAACCTGGTCGCCGTGCATCCCGACACGCTCGAAGTCCTCGACAGCCTCGCGCTGCCCGAGCCGGCGACAGTGCCGCACGTCATCACCATGTTCGAGGGCAGGATCGCGATCTACCTCGGCGTGAACAGCGGCGCGCTGCGCTACTTCTGGGACCCGCAGGCGAGGAAGCTGGCGCAGGACACGAGCTGGGTGGTCAAGCCCATGAAGGAGGGCCAGACCACCTCCGACGCGCCCAGCATCATTGGCGACTGGATCGTGCTGCAGACCAACGGCATCGGCAGCGACACGGTGGCATCGAGCATCGTCGCGGTGCACCAGAAGGATCCGCAGCGCACGAACGTGATCTTTCCGTTCGGCGAGCTGAAGAAGGGCGAGTGGAGCTGGGCGCCGCCCAAGCCGCAGACCGATCCCGAGAACAGCATGATCTACTCGGCGGACATGGGAGTTGGCAAGGTCGCAGGCATCAGGATCGACCAGGCAACCGGCGAGATGAAGACGGCGTGGGTCGTCGACAACACCACGAACGCCTTCCAGCCGCTGATCGGCCCCAAGGACAGGCGCGTGATGCTGCTGTCGAACGCCAGGAAGAACGTCGAGCAGGAGCCGATCAAGCTCGCGCTGTTCACCGGCAACTACGAGGAACAGGTGACCTGGCGCGACGCGGCGACCGGCCGCATCATCGCGGAGTCGGACTTCTTCGAGCCGCTCTCGATCGGCGCGCTGATCACGCCGGGCTTCGGCGGGCGAGTCTACTTCCCGACCGGCAAGGGGTTCATGGTGCTGCAGGTGATGCCGGCAACCCAACGACCATGACGACGGCGCAGGTCGGCCGTTTGGCAACATTAGGCCCTAATGCCTTTTCTTGTACACCACACTTCACTTGGATTCAGCCATGAGAAAGCGCATCGATTTCCGGTTCGCGAACTGCCTGCTCGCCATCGGCCTGTCCGGGCTCGCGCCCGTCGCGGCCCAGGCG
>JAGNNA010000550.1 GCA_017990895.1 Reyranella sp. | reverse complement strand
CAATTGTGGCTGCGGGCAAAAGCGCCTTGCGCCTGGAGTGAGTGCGCGGGAGACACCTGCCCATGGACTACGAAGCCTTCTTCCACGGCCATCTGGACTGCCTTCGCGATGAAGGACGCTATCGCGTCTTCGCCGAACTGGAACGTATCGTCGGGGCCTTCCCGCGCGCCCGCCTCCATCGCGACGGCGAAGCGCCGCGCGACGTCACGGTGTGGTGCAGCAACGACTATCTCGCCATGGGCCAGCATCCCGCCGTGGTCGAGGCGATGCAGGCCGCGATCGGCGCCCAGGGTTCGGGCGCCGGCGGCACACGCAACATCTCGGGCACCAACACGCTGCACGCGGCGCTGGAGCGCGAGCTCGCCGCCCTTCACGGCAAGGAAGCCGCCCTCGTCTTCACCTCGGGCTATGTGGCCAACGAGACGACCCTGCAGACCCTGGGCGCGCTACTGCCGGGCTGCGAGCTCTATTCGGACGCCTTCAACCACGCCTCGATGATCGCGGGCATCCGCCATTCCGGCGCCGCGCGCCGCATCTTCCGGCACAACGATCCGCGCCATCTCGAGGAGCTTCTCGCCGCCGCCGATTCCGCAACGCCGAAGATCGTGGCCTTCGAGTCGGTCTATTCGATGGACGGCGACGTGTCGCCGATCAGCGAGATCTGCGACGTCGCCCATCGCCACGGCGCACTCACCTATCTCGACGAGGTCCATGCCGTCGGCATGTACGGCGCGCGCGGTGCGGGCGTGGCCGAGCGCGACGGCGTGCTCGACAAGGTCGACATCGTCCAGGCGACGCTCGCCAAGGCGTTTGGCGTGGTCGGCGGCTACATCGCGTCGACGACGGCCACCGTCGACTTTGTACGCTCCTGCGGCTCGGGCTTCATCTTCACGACCTCGCTGCCGCCGGCGATCGCCGCCGCGGCGCTGGCCAGCGTGCGCCTCGTGAGCGGCCAGCCGGAACTGCGCACCCGACACCAGGAGCGCGCCGCCACCCTGAAGCGCCGCCTCGCTGCCGCCGGCCTGCCGGTAATGCCTTCTACTACGCACATCGTGCCGGTCTTCGTGGGCGATGCCGCGCTCTGCAAGCAGGCGAGCGACCTGCTGCTCGACCGCCACGCGATCTACGTCCAGCCGATCAACTATCCTACGGTGCCGCGCGGCACCGAACGCCTGCGACTCACACCGACGCCGATGCACGGCGACGATGACATGACCCGACTGGTCGCCGCCCTGCAGGACGTGTGGCAGACGCTAGGCCTCGGCTCCCGCGCCGCGGCCGAGTAGCCGCCCTACTCCACCGTCCGCATCGACCAGAGGCGCGAGCGCAGCAGGACGATCGCGATCATCAGCAGCATCGCGATCCCGCCGATCAGCAACGCGGCCTCGAGGCCCCATACCGAGCAGATCGTGCCGGTGAGGAGGGCGCCGATCGGGCCGCCACCGCTCAGGCCGAGTTGGAACAACGACATCAGGCGGGCGCGGTGCGTGGCGGGCGCCACGATCTGCACCACGGTCCGGCTCTGGGTCATGGTGATGCCGGCGCCCAGTCCCCAGACGAAAATCAGCGCGAGGAACACAGGGAACGGCGGCAGCGTGGCGAGCAGCAGCAGGATCACCGCGCCTGTCAGCACCGCACACCCGATCAGCCGGCCGCGCAGGGTGAAGCGGCGCCCGAGGCCCGCCAGCGCCATGCTGGCCACGATGGTCGCGGCCCAGAAGGCCAGGTTCATGTAGGAGAGCTCGGCCGCACCGCCGGCATAGTGGTCGCGGATCGCCAGCGGCAGCACCGCCATGAACGGCCCGACATAGAAGATGCCGACCCCGAAGTTGAGCAGCATGACCGGCCAGATCTGGTCCGACTTCGCGGCAGCCGACACGCCCTCGCCGATGCTGCGCCAGAAGCCGGGATGCGCGGACTTCGGATGCGGCGGCGGGTCGGGCAGCCGGCGCACGAAGATGCAGCCTGCCAGCACCATGCCGGAATGCAGCAGCAGCAACGGTACAGCCCCGAACCGGTCGGCGGTCGAGGCGCAGGCGATGCCCAGCAGCTGGCCGCCGAACTGCAGCGCCGTCGCCAGCGCCACCGCCCTGGGCAAGCCGCCCTTGGGCGCCATGACCGGTAGCAGGGCGTCGCGGGTCGGGATGGCGAAGGCGCCGATCGCACCGACGGCGATACCGTAGACGATCAGGAGTGGATAGCTCAGCCCGTCGGACCACAGGACCAGCGCGAGGGCGAGCGGCGGCAGGGCGTAGATCAGGTGGTATCGCAGCAACAGCTGGCGGGCATTGCCGCGGTCGGCCATCAGGCCGCCCAGCGGCAGAAACAGCAGCGAGGGCGCCATGAGAGCCGCCTGCGCGACGCCTACCGCGAAAGCGTCCATGTGCAGGACCACGGCGACGAGCCACGGAAACAGCACCATCTGGATACCCAGCGGCACGAACCAGCTTGCGAGGCCGGCGAGGTAGACCGGGAAAGGGCTGGGCGGGGTCTTGCCTTGCTCCAAGGCACATCCATCTATATCTTGTAAGGACTTAGTGCCCGTTGCTCACGCGATAGTCAAAGGCGCCGAACGCGAAGTGTCCACCTT
>JAGNNA010000194.1 GCA_017990895.1 Reyranella sp. | reverse complement strand
GATCTACCGCGGTCGCGTTCCCTCCGAGACGATCGAGCACCGGCTGGAAACCTGCTGGCGTCCCTATCACCAGACCCTTTCCCTGCTGGTCGAGCACACCTACAGCACGTTCGGCGGGGCCCTGCTGATCGATGCCCACTCGATGCCGTCCTCGGCCTCCACCCTGGGTTCTCGGGACCGGGACCAGCGGGTCGACATCGTGCTCGGCGACAATCATGGAGAATCCTGCGCTCCGGAATTCACCGCCGCCGCAGAGCGATGGTTTCGCGCACGCGGTCTGCGCGTTCTGCGCAATCAGCCCTACGCAGGCGGCTTCACGACGCAGCGCTACGGGCGGCCAGCGCTCGCACGTCATACGCTGCAGATCGAGATCAACCGCTCCCTCTACATGGATGAGGCGCGCCATGAGAGGCTGCCGGTCGCTGGCGTCATCGCGCGATTGATGACCGGGCTGCTCGAAACGATGGCCGTGCAGGCCCGCGAGACCCTGCTTCCGCAACGGCCCCTGGCCGCCGAGTAATCACCCGACCAAACGGGCGGATGACAGGCGCCGGGCAAAAAAAGGGCCGTGACAAGCACGGCCCGAGTTTAGGGAGGAAACGCCCAAGACGGGCATACAGCAAACAAAAAGGCTACCTAGGTAGCGTTTGCTGCCCCCAAAGAATGGTGCACCTGCGAAGAGAATGCAAGAGCGAAAAAGAGCCCTGAATTCACATATTTAGCGTTGGTTGATGTCAGAGCGGAGGTGTTGCGTTTTTGCAACGCACAATAATAGCGCGATGCAGCCTTGCACTGGGGGCATTGCTTCAGCAAACGCGCGAGGTCTGGATTTCTATAGGGTTCAAAGACTTAAGACCTGGATGGAGGGGTTGTTGGCCAAGAAGTTCGTAGTCGCGATGATGATGCACGAGACCAATACGTTCTCGCCCCTGCCCACCCCCATCGAATCCTTCGCCCGAGGCGGCGGCCTGGGCGCCTTAAACGGGCCTGACGCCATCAAGGAGGCCGAAGGCACCAACACGTCCCTGGGCGGCTTCATCGAGGTGGCCCGCAAGGCCGGCGCCGAATTCACCGTCCCCATGGCCGCTTCTGCCCATCCATCGGGCCTGGTCACCAAAGCGGCATACGAACAGATGACAACCGCCATCGTCGACGAGGTCAGAAAGGGCTGCGACGCCGTCCTGCTGGCCCTCCACGGCGCCATGGTCGCCGAGCACTACGACGACGGCGAAGGCGAGCTGCTGAACCGCATCCGCAAGATCGCGCCGGACGTGCCGATCGCCGTCGCGCTCGATTTCCACACCCAGATGACAGACGCCATGGTGAACGGCGCCACCATCATGACGGGCTACCGCACCTACCCCCATATCGACATGGCCGACACGGCCCGCCGCGCCGGCCGGACGCTGATCCGGACCCTGACGGGCGAAGTCCAGCCGATGATGGTCTGGGGCAACCGCCCGATCATGAGCAGCTCGCTGGTCCACACGCCCTCGCGCGAGCCGATGAAGACGCTGATGGGCATGGCCAATCAGGCCGAGGACACGGGCGAGGTCCTGAACGCCTCGGTGTTCGGCGGCTTCCCGCAGGCCGACATCCCTCACCTCGCGCTCTCCTCGGTCATCGTCTGCGACAAGCGGACGGCCGAGGGCGAGGTCCTGCTGAACCGCATCCTCGATACGGCCTGGGAGAAGCGCGAGGGCTTCCTCTTCCATCCGGAGCCGCTGTCGGTCCAGGTTCGGCGTGCCAAGGGCTACACCGACTATCCCGTCGTCATGGCCGACCACGGCGACAACACGGCCTCGGGCGGCACCCAGGACGTGATGAGCGTCATCGAGGAAGCCATCAAGCAGGAGCTCGACGACGCCTGCGCCGGCCCGATCTGCGACCCGGCCTGCGTCGAGCAAATGATCAAGGCCGGCGTCGGCGCCGAAGTGACGCTCGAACTGGGCGGCAAAATCGACATGCCGGCCATGGGCCTCAAGGGCAAGCCGCTCAAGATCACCGGCAAGGTGAAGGCGATCACCGACGGTCAGTTCGTGGTGACCGGCCCGATGGCTACCGGCACGACCGTCCGCATGGGCCGTACAGCCGTGCTCGACACCGGCAGGATGCAGATCGTGGTCTCGGAGAAGCGCGCCGAGCCCTACGACCTCGGCGTCTTCACCCATTGCGGTATCGATCCGCGCCGCAAGAAGTTCGTGCTCATCAAGTCGCGCCAGCATTTCCGTGCCGGCTTCGAGCCGATCGCCAAGCACATCGTGATGTGCGACGGCGACGGCTGCACCGCCTCCGACCTCAAGCTCTTCAAGTACGAGCGCGTGAAGCGGCCGCTCTACCCGTTCGACCTCGACATGCGGCTCGGCCGCAACGAAGCCTAGGAGTTCCCATGGCCACTTACGACATCGTCATCCGCAACGGCCAGGTGGCCGACGGAACCGGCAAGAAGCTGTTCGCCGCCGACGTGGCGGTGAAGGGCGACCGCATCGTCGCCGTCGAGGCCCCGGGCACGCTGCGCGGCGACAACGAAGTCGATGCCGCAGGCAAGGTCGTGGCGCCGGGCTTCATCGACGTGCACACGCACGACGACACCGCGCTGATCGACAATCCGACCATGGCGATGAAGGCGAGCCAGGGCGTCACGACAGTGGTGTGCGGCAATTGCGGCGTCTCCGCCGCACCGTACGTCCGGCCCGACGTCGGCCACTGGATGTCGCTGATCATCAAGAAGAAGGAGAACCTGTCGAAGGACTTCGCCTCCTTCGCGGCCAAGGTCGATGCGGCCAAGCCCGCCATCAACGGCGCCTTCCTGATCGGCCATGGCACCCTGCGCATCAACTCGATGGGCGACGATCTCAACCGTGTCGCCACCGGCGCCGAGATCAAGCAGATGCGCGAGCTGCTCGACCAGAGCCTCGAACAGGGCGCGATCGGCATGTCGAGCGGCCTTTTCTATGCGGTCTCCAGCCACGCCTCGACCGACGAGGTGGCCGAAGTGGCCGCGCCGCTCGGCAAGTGGGGCGGCGTCTACACCGCCCACATGCGCGACGAGGGCGATCATATTCTGAAGGCGATGGACGAGACGTTCGAGATCGGCCGCCGAGTCGGCGCCGAGATCATCGTCTCGCACCACAAGTGCTCGGGCCGCTCCAACTTTGGCCGCATGAAGGAAACGCTGCCGCACTTCAACGAGGCGATGAAGAAGCAGCAGATATCCTTCGACGTCTATCCCTACGTTGCCGGCTCGACGATCCTGCGCAGCGACATGCTGGAGCGGGCGGACAAGGTGCTGATCACCTGGTCCGACAAGGTGCCGGGCATGAGCGGCCGCGATCTCAAGGAGATCGCCGAGGAGATGGGCTGCTCGATGAAGGAAGCGGCCGACCGCATCCAGCCGGCCGGCGCCATCTACTTCATGATGGACGAGAAGGACGTACAGGCCGCGATGTCCCATCCCGGCGCCATGATCGGCTCGGACGGCATCCCCTTCGACGCCCATCCGCATCCGCGCCTGTGGGGCACCTTCCCGCGGGTGCTCGGCCACTATTCGCGCGACCTCGGCCTCTTCCCGCTCGAAGACGCGGTGCGACGCATGACGTCCTATTCGGCGCAGCGCTTTCACCTCACCCATCGCGGCGAGGTGAAGCCCGGTTTCTACGCCGATCTCTGCGTCTTCGATCCGGCGACGGTGATCGACACGGCCACGTTCGAGAAGCCGATCTCGCCGGCCCGGGGAATCGACACGGTGATCTGCAACGGCGCCTTCGCCTGGCGCGACGGCAAGCCTGGCGGCGGCCAGGCCGGTCGCGCGCTCAACCGCCAGGCCATGCAGGCAGAAGCGAAGGCCTGATCATCCCAGAGAACGCCAAAGAAAAGGCCCGCTTCATGCGGGCCTTTTTTATTTTCTCAGTCGTTGCCTTCGTCGCGGCGGGTACGCTCCATGCGCTCGTGGCGCTCCTGCGCCTCGACCGACAGGGTCGCGATCGGCCGGGCCTCGAGGCGCTTCAGCGAGATCGGCTCGCCGGTCTCCTCGCAATAGCCGTAGGTCCCATCCTCGATCGACTTGATCGCCTGATCGATCTTCGAGATCAGCTTGCGGAAGCGATCCCGGGTCCGCAACTCCAGCGAGCGGTCGGTCTCGGCGGTGGCGCGATCGGCGAGATCGGGTTGCGCCAGACTCTCTTCCTGCATGTTCTGGAGCGTCTGGTTGGACTCCTCGATCAGCTCGTCCTTCCACTTCAACAGCTTCTGCCGGAAGTACTCCTGCTGCATCGGATTCATGAAAGCTTCACGTTCTGACGGCCGATAATTCTGCGGCAACGTAATCGACATCGTCGGCAACTCCACTCGAAGCCAAGACGGTCCGCCCGGGAAGGGCCGACCCTTTTCGAAGCGCGCGGAGTATAGGGATGGACTTTCGCGGAGCAAGACCGTTTCGGGGGTGCCGTCGCCCGATTCAGCCGTGCGGCGCAACAGTTACAGCGATTGTAATAAACCTCAGGTTTCGCGGCTTTTGAGGCTCTAGGTCACTCTTCATGCTGCATTGCAGCAAATGCCTCTAAAGACAGCAACCTGGCGAAGGTCATAGACGTATCGAAGTGGGGTTCGACCGCGAACGCTGCCTCGGCTGCCTCCCCCAGGCTGGCGCCCGCCGCCAACGCCGCGACGAAGGCTGCATCCGGCGGGTCGAGGCTCGCGAAGGCGGCATCGTCCGGCCGGCGAAGCACGAGCACCGATGCGGGCCCCTCCGCCAGCGAAACGCTCGCGGCCGTCGTGCCTGGCTGCGAGGCGTGCCAGATCCGGTCGATCGGATAAGGGGACCGGAGCAGGGCCGACCCAGCCGCCAAAGCCGGCTTCAGGTCGAACAGGCGTTCTGCCGGCAGGCCGGCGAGGTTGGCGGCAGTCAGCCTGTCCTCCAGCGGCGCATGGAAGGCCAGGTTGAGGGCCCAATCGAGTGCGGCCATGTCGGCGAGATAGGGCAGCGCGGCCGCCGGCCCGTAGCCCGAGACGAAGGCCGGGAAGCCCGCCCCGTACTCGGCCAGTACCGGTTGTACCGGCGGATCGCGCAGGACGAATCCCTCCGCCATGGTCTGGAAGAACGCCGCGCCGACGATTTCCTGCACGGTGGGGAAAGTCGATGCGAGTGCCCCGACCAGGCTCCGCCCCACATGATGGCGATGAATACGCAGGCGTGCCGCGGCGGTGATCGTGTCGCCCAGGACGGCCTCGGCAAGGTCGGGCCGGTCTTCGCCCCTCAGTTGCGCCGCGAAGGCCGCCTGCAGGTCACGCAGCGCGAGCATCGGCGCCCATACCAAGCACTCGCCCCGCCCGCCGTGCCTCGTCGAGCAGCACGCCGAGAGCCGGAAGGTCGGTGTCCCATTCCACCAGCGTCGGGCGCGGCCCATGGCGGCGCACGATCTCGCCGAACAGGCTCCACACGCTCTCAGCGACCCGGCTGCCATGATCGTCAATCAGGATCGTCTCCCCGTCCGCGTCGTTCACGGCGTGGCCGGCGAGGTGATACTGACAGATCGCGGAGGTCGGCAGCCCGTCGAGCCAGGCCCCCGGATCGAGCCGCAGATTGTGTGCCGTGACCGCGATGTTGTTGGCATCGAGCAACAATCCGCAGCCGGTTCGCCGGGTGAGTTCGGCCAGGAACTCCGGTTCCGACAGCGTCGAATGAGCGAACGCCAGATAGCAGGACGGGTTTTCGACCAGAACCTGCCCCCCGATCCGCTCCTGCAGCCGGTGCACGTTGCGCTCGACGACCCGGAGCGCCTCTTCAGTGTAGGGCAAGGGCAGCAGATCGTTGAAATAGCGGCCGTCCGCCAGGCTCCACGACAGATGATCGGAGACCAGCGTCGGCTGGAGGCGGCGGATCAGCGCCGCGACGCGATCCAGATGTGCCTCGTCCAGCCCGTCGACCGAACCGAGCGAGAGGCCGACCGCGTGGACGGAGAACGCATAGTCCTCGCGCAGGCGCTCCACGGTCCGAAGCGCCGGCGAGTGCGCCAGATAGTTCTCCGCATGGATCTCGAGAAAGCCGGTCGCCGGCCGATCGCCCGCGATCTCGGCAAGATGCGGCGAACGCAGACCGATGCCTGCGACCGGCTCCATGCTCAACTGGCGGTGAGCTTGCCGCCGACGATCTTCTCGCAGGCGCCCTTGGGCACCGATACCCAGGCGTCGGCCTGACCATCCGTCTTCGACGTGCCGGCGCAGGACGACTTCGCCGTCTGGCAGTCGTTCTTTCCGGCCTTCGCGATGCCGTAGCACTTCTCCATGTTTCCCTGCGCCTGGCTGGTGGCCGCCGGCAGCACGAGAGCTGCGGCGAGAGCCGAGGCGATGGCAAGACGGGTGCTGTTCATTGTGTCCTCCATGACATGACGCCGCCCAATCTATACAGTAGATTGAGGCCGCAGGAGGTCAGGGTCCGCGTCCTACCCTCAGAGGCGGAGTAACGAAAACTTGTTCGACAAGCCCGGCAATGGACTGCTGAGCCCCGGCGACTTCGTGCGTCATCCCGCCCGCCCGGACTGGGGCCTAGGCCAAGTCCAGTCGATGATCGGTCACCGCATCACCGTGAACTTCGAAAACGCCGGCAAGGTCGTCATCGACGGCAACGTCATCGAACTCGCTCCAGACGACGCATCGCCTCGCTGAGTTCGGCCGGCGTGTTGACGTTCAGGAAGGGCGCGGCGTTGCCCGGCCACACCAACTCCTCGAAAGCGTAGCGCTGGGCGAAGGTCTCGACCCGCCGCATGCCCTCCTCGAGGATCGCGCGGCGCAGATCCGCGGCGAGCTTCACCGACCAGATGGCGAGCGTATGTTCGCGGCGCCTGCCGTGACGCACCATCAGCACGTCCGGCTCCGGCACGTGCATCAGCCCGCACAGCCGCACAGTGAGGTCGAGCGGAAGGAACGGCACGTCGGCCGGAGCGGTCAGGATCCAACCGCAATGGGGATGATGATCGACCGCCCATTCCATGCCCGCCAGAATTCCCGCCAGCGGCCCGAGACGCCGTCCCTCGCGCCGGGCCATCTCCTCGATGTCGGGTGGGTCGGCGATCACCGGAACGTCCAGCGCGCGGAACTCCGGCGCGGGATCGTTGGCCACGACCACGAGATCCATGACCTGCGGACGCAGCCGGTCCACGACGTGCGCCACCAGGGGGCGGCCCGCCAGCAGGCGCAGCGGTTTCAGCGCGCCCGGTCCCATGCGTCGCCCCTCGCCGCCTGCAAGCACCACGCCCACGACCGCACCGCTGCGCACGGGCCCGAATTTCTTCAACGCTTTCGTCGCCATGGTGGCACTATGGGACGACGAACGAATCAAGCAAGGGGGAGCCTCCAATGACGTTCAGCATCGCCAAGGCCGCCACATGGCTGCACCAGGTCGACAAGGCGCGAGCCGTGGTCGGCTGGTGGCCGGAACGGTTCGCCACAGACGACGAGCGCCTCGCCTACAAGGTACAGGACGCCTTCCTGAAGAAGCAGGTCGTCAAGCAGGGGCCGCTGGTCGGCTACAAGATCGCGCTGACCTCGCCGCAGATCCTGGCGCAGACCGGCCTGAAGGGTCCCGCCTACGGGCCGATCCGCAAGAAGCGGGTGTTCGAGCACAAGGCGACCGTCCGCGCCGATCGCTGGACGCGGCTCGGGGCCGAGCTCGAGATCATCCTGATCATCAACGCCGACGTGCCGGCGCCCAAGGGCAAGCCCTACGACAAGGACTCGATCGCTCAATATGTCGGGGAGGCGCGCGCGGGCTTCGAACTGATCGAGGATCGCGGTGCCGACTACAGCCGTCTCGCCGTCAATCCGCTGATCATGGATGCCGGGTGGAACGGCGGCTCGCTGCTGGCGAAACCCAACAAGGACTGGGCGAAGCTCGATCTCGGCAACCTGCACGGCTCCGTCTCCTTCGACGGCAAGATCGTGCGCGAGGGTCATTCGGGCGACGTACTGGGTCACTGCTACAACGCACTGGCTTGGCTCGCGAACAAGCTCGGCGACCACGGCAAGCGCCTGAGGAAGGGCATGATCGTGTCGACGGGCAGCATGGTCGCTTGCCAGTTCGTCCCGCCGGGCAGCACCGCCACGGGAAGGATCGAGGGCCTGGGTGAAGTGACGCTGAAGTACGAGCTGCCGAAGTAGCGGCCGCTACCTGAAGGTCGCGTCGGGCCGCAGCTGCCGCCACGACAGGCGGCGCACCACCTCCCGGCCGACGACCAGCGCGTCGTAGTCGTCAGGAAAGAGCTGGGCGATCGCCGGATCCAGTGCGTTGAGGCCGCCGGCATAGGCGCCGAACGCCGGGAGGATGAGACGCCTCCCGTCGGTGAGGAAGCAGCGCCGTCGCAAGCCGCGGCCGCGCACGGTGAGCGCGGCCACCGGATGATAGTGGCCGGAGACCTCGCCGTCGCCGCAACCGAACAGCGCCTCGTGCCGGAAGACGAGCTGTCCGGCCTTGATCTCCTCCGCGACCTCTCCCCAGCCCGCCGGCGGCGGCACGGGATCGTGATTGCCGGCGATCCACACGAAGCGTGTCCGCGACGCCAGCCGCTCGATCTCCAGCCGCTCCGGATCCGGGATGCGTTCGATCGCCGCCTTATCATGGAATGAATCGCCGAGGCAGACGACCGTCCGCGGCTGCACGGCCTCGATCAGGGTCGCCAGCGCGCCCAGGGTCTGTCGCGTGTCATAACGCGGCAGCAGCTTGCGGGCGTTGACCGCATAGGACGAACCCTTCTCGAGATGGAGATCGGCCACCGCCAGCAGCCGCTCGGCCGGCCAGTACAGGGCCCCCATCGGCAGCGCCTCGAGCAGCTGACCCGCGCAATCGAACTCAAGTCCCTTCATGAAGTCCCAAACTCGAAGCCCGCCGGAATGCTGCCACGATCTCCCGCAATCTCGTACGAAGCACGATTGACCCCATCCTGGACCGTGCGCAAGGTGGCTTTATGCATCGTCTCGTGTGTTTCGTCCTCGTCGCCTTTCTGGGCGGGTCGCAGGTGGCCTTTGCGCAGATGCAGCCTCATCGCGCAGAGTACGTGCTGCGACTGGGTGCGGCCGCCAATGCGCCGCGCATCGGCACCGCGATTCATGATCTCTCGCAGGATTGTGCGGGCTGGCATCTCAAGCGCGACATCGCGACCGAGATCGCGCTGACCGCCTCATGGAAGATGAGCCTGTCCTCCAAGCTGGATGCCGAGGAGCCCCGCAGCGGCAACAGCCTTCGCTACCTGACCACGCAGGTTCAGAACGGCAACAAGCGCGAGACGAAGGGTCGGGTCCAGCGCGCGCACGGCGAACTGCGCGCCGAGATCGCCACGGCGGGTGCCCAGCCCTCCCAGTTCTTCCTGCCCTTCGCCACCTTGATGCCAGTGGCTGCCATCGATCACCTCACGGAACGGCTCCGCGCCAACGCGACTTCCTTTCCGGCCCTGATGTTCGACCCCGAGGTCATGGGCGATGGATTCCTGATCGACGTGACGCAACTTGAAGACGGTCGC